>NZ_JBQKLN010000057.1:0-24887 GCF_052116205.1 Prevotella sp. Sow4_E9_plate
GAAGCCTATCAAGAAAGTTTTTAAATCATTGAATAAGCAGTTGGATTCCTTTGGACTCTTCAGCCATTCTTACTTATCTATTGATGGTAGTAAGTTCAAGGCTGTAAATTCAAAGGATAACAACTATCCACTATTTAATTTATCCTTAAAATCTCTAAATAATACCTTAGGGTAACTTACCTTTTGGTAATATTTATGCCAAGAAGAACTTAGTAATAAGTTTCTTACTAAAAGATAGCCTACGGTTCCTTTAAAAAAGGCTAAATATTACCCTAGGGTAATTTACCTTTGGGTAATATTTAGTAACTTTGCATCAAATTACATAGGAATATGACAGCATATCAATCTCCATTTCAATTCGGTACGCTAGCTACCAACGATAATTTCATCGACCGTGTGGAAGACAGGGCTTTGCTGAAGCAATTGCTGTCCTCTCATATCAACGTGATGCTTATCTCCCCACGCCGATGGGGCAAGTCGTCGCTAGTCAAGAAAGCGATGAGTGAATTAGCTGATGAGGACAAGAGCGTGAGAGTCTGTTACATAGATGCTTTTAGCATCGGTTCAGAGGCTGAGTTCTATCGCACATTTGCCAGTCAAGTTATAGCTTGTGCTTCTTCTAAGATGGAACGATGGATGGAGGATGCCAAGAAGTTTGTACCGCAAGAGCGAGACAAGATGACTATCCTGCAACTTCCCGAAATGCTGGCAAAGGAAAAAGGTATCAAGATTATCGTCTGCATAGACGAGTTCCAGCAACTGGCTAATCTCCCAGAATACAAGGACATGGAAGGAAAAATGCGCTCCGTATGGCAGCAGCAACAACTCACCTCTTACTGTCTCTACGGCAGCAAGCGAAATATGATGCTCAACATCTTCAACAATGCCAACAGTCCTTTCTATCGCTTCGGACAAGTGATATTCATGCAGAAGATAGCCAAGAAACATTGGATTCCATTCATCCAACAATCGTTTGAGAAAACGGGCAAGTCTATTTCCGTTGATTTGGCAGATAGAATATGCAACACAGTATCTTGCCATTCCTGGTATCTGCAACAACTCTGCTATTTCATCTGGAGTTTCACGGCTTCAGAAGTAACCGAGGAGGTGTTTGCATTAGGCTTAAAACAGGTGCTCAACATCAATACCCCGATGTTCCAAAACGACACGGAGAACCTGAGTTCCACACAGATAGAGATGCTCAAGGCTATCGCCGATGGAGAACAACATTTCTCATCACAAGCTGTCAAGCAAATCTACAATCTCGGCAATCCTAACACAATAGTCAAAAACAAGAAGACGCTCCAAAACAAGGACATCATCGAAAAACAAAATGATGACTTTGTATTTGTAGACCCGATATATTGCATTTGGTTCAAAGGGGAATACTGTTAGGAATATCCAATTCGTCCACCACAATAAAAATCGGTCTCGACTGACGACATAATAAGAAACAAAATATAAAGATATAAAAAGAATAAGATAATGGCAAACGACAATAAAGGGCTTACACCGATGATGCGACAATTCTTCGAGATGAAAGCAAAGCATCCCGAGGCATTGCTGCTTTTCCGCTGTGGCGACTTCTACGAAACTTACTGCGAAGATGCGATAGAGGCTTCCCGAATACTCGGCATCACCTTGACCCGACGTAACAACGGTGGTTCGGCTGGTGGAGCAGAGATGGCTGGATTCCCTCATCATGCTCTCGATACTTATCTGCCTAAATTGGTGCGTGCAGGTAAGCGTGTGGCGGTATGCGACCAGCTGGAAGACCCGAAGAAGAAACGACTGGAAATAAAGGGTAAGAAGGGACTGAGCCAGATGGACAAGATGGTGAAGCGCGGTATTACTGAACTCGTTACACCGGGTGTGGCGATGGGAGATAACGTGCTGAACTACAAGGAGAACAACTTCCTGGCAGCCGTACACTTCGGCAAGACCGCCTGCGGTGTGAGCTTTCTGGATATCTCGACCGGAGAGTTTCTTACCGGCGAGGGAACCTACGACTATGTAGAAAAACTGATGGGCAACTTCATGCCGAAAGAGGTGCTCTACGACCGCGCCCGAGTGAATGACTTCGAGAAATATTTCGGCAGCAAATACTGTACCTTCGAACTGGATGACTGGGTTTTCACCGAACAGACAGCCCTGCAGAAACTCCTGGGACATTTCAAGACAAAATCTCTGAAAGGTTTCGGTGTAGAGCATCTCAAGAACGGCGTGATAGCCAGTGGTGCCATCATGCAGTATCTCGAGATTACCCAGCATACACAGATTAATCATATCACCGCCCTTTCACGTATTGAAGAAGATAAGTTCGTGCGTATGGATAGGTTTACTATCCGCAGTCTGGAGCTGGTTGCCCCTATGCAGGAAGACGGTTCTTCTCTCCTGAATGTCATCGACCGTACGGTAACGGCGATGGGCGGACGTATGCTCAGACGCTGGCTGGTCTTCCCATTGAAGGACGTTAAACCAATCAACGAGCGTCTCGACATCGTGGAATATTTCTTCAAGGAACCGGAATTTCGTCAGCTTCTCGATGACCAGCTGCATCGCATCAGCGACCTGGAGCGTATCATTTCCAAAGTAGCCGTGGGTAGAGTTTCGCCACGCGAAGTGGTTCAGTTGAAGAATGCACTCGAAGCCATCCAGCCTATCAAGGTGGCTTGTCAGCATGCCAAAAATGAAGCCTTGAAACGGATAGGGGAGCAGCTCAACGTATGCGAGACCTTGAAGGACCGTATCGCCAGAGAGATTCAGCCCGATCCGCCACAGCTTGTCAATAAGGGTGATGTGATTGCCGACGGTTTCAATGCCGAACTTGATGACCTTCGTGCCATCAGCCGTCATGGCAAGGATTATCTGCTCAAGATACAGGAGCGGGAAATAGAGAAGACGGGCATCAGCAGTCTGAAGGTGGGCTACAATAATGTGTTCGGCTATTATCTGGAAGTGCGCAACACCTTCAAGGACAAGGTGCCTGACGAGTGGATTCGCAAGCAGACGCTGGCTCAGGCAGAGCGATATATTACCCAGGAACTGAAGGAATATGAGGAAAAGATTCTCGGTGCTGATGAAAAGATACTGGTATTGGAGGTACAGCTCTTCAACGAACTGATTGTTGCCATGCAGGAATATATTCCTCAGATTCAGATTAATGCCAACCTCATCGCCCGTATGGATTGTCTCTTGTCCTTCGCCAAGACATCGGATGAAAACCGCTATGTGCGTCCTGTTATCGACGATTCTGAGATTCTCGACATCAAGCAGGGTCGTCATCCGGTGATAGAAACCCAGTTGCCTTTGGGCGAGCGCTATGTTCCGAACGATGTGTTGCTGGATACAGAGAAGCAGCAGGTGATGATGATTACCGGTCCTAATATGGCAGGTAAATCGGCGCTTTTGCGTCAGACGGCTCTTATAGTCTTGCTGGCTCAGGTAGGATGCTTTGTTCCGGCAGAAAGTGCGAGGGTAGGACTGGTTGACAAGATATTTACGAGAGTAGGAGCCAGCGACAATATCTCTCTGGGTGAATCAACCTTTATGGTAGAGATGACCGAGGCAGCTAATATATTAAATAATGTATCGCCGCGTTCATTGGTTCTCTTTGATGAGTTGGGAAGAGGAACTTCCACCTATGACGGTATTTCCATAGCCTGGGCTATCGTGGAGTATCTGCATGAACATAAGAGGGCACAGGCACGTACGCTCTTTGCCACTCACTATCATGAGCTCAACGAGATGGAGAAGATTTTCCCTCGCATCAAGAACTTCAATGTGAGTGTAAAGGAAGTGAACGGCAAGGTTATCTTCCTGCGTAAGTTGGAGCCGGGAGGCAGTGAGCATTCTTTCGGTATTCATGTGGCAGAGATTGCCGGAATGCCTCGCAGCATCGTAAACCGTGCCAATGTGATTCTCAAGCAGTTGGAGGAGGATAATGCGGGTGTTGGTGGTGCCGGCAAGCCTAATGTGCAGCGCATTGATGAGCCTAAGGAGGGTGTACAGCTCAGTTTCTTCCAGCTCGATGATCCTGTGTTGACGCAGATACGTGATGAAATCCTCGGTTTGGATGTCAACAATCTTACCCCGGTAGAGGCATTGAACAAGCTCAATGACATCAAGAAGATTCTACTGGGAAGATAAAAATATAAATCCCTCCCCGTGGCAGCAGATGCTGTTGCACGAGGAGGGATTTTTATAATCTGAAAATAAGTCGTCTAATATTATTTTGCCTCTACGTTCTTTTCTTTCGCTCTCTTTGTGCTGGAAGCAATGCTCCATACACCGGCGATGATGAGCGGAATACTCAATATCTGTCCCATATCCATAGGCAAGCCTGCCTCGAATGCCACCTGAATCTCCTTCGTATATTCGATGAAGAAGCGGAAGGTGAAGATAAGGGTAAGGCAAAGACCGAAATAGAAACCGGTTCCAACGCTCTTAGGACCTCTCTTCTTATAGATGAAGAGGATGATGAGGAAGAAGCAGAAATAAGCCAATGCCTCATAGAGCTGACCTGGATGGCGTGGATACTGGTCTTCGCGAACGAAGATAAACGCCCAAGGCACATCGGTAACCTTGCCGATAATCTCTGAATTCATCAGATTGCCCAAACGGATGAAAGTGGCTGTAATGCCTGAGCAGATACCCATATTATCGAGCACAACCCAGCCGCTCACCTTCATGTTGCGGCAATAGAGCCAGATGCCGACGAACATGCCGAATACACCTCCGTGGCTAGACAGTCCCTCATAACCCGTAAATTTCCAGCTGCCGTCTGGCATGTGATGGATAGGTATCAGCATCTCGATGAAGTGATCCCACTGGGTGAGGAAATATTCCGGCTGATAGAAGAGACAATGTCCCAGACGGCCACCTATCAATACACCGATAAAGATGTAGAGAAACAGTGGAGAGAACTTCTCATCTGAAAGCCCCTGCTGCTTGTAGAGCTTGCTCATGAGCAGATAGCCTAGCAGCAGACCGATCATCCAGCAGGTGGAATAGTAGCGGATGGTCATAGGACCCAGATGAGCCAGGATAGGATCTGGGTCCCATACGATATAGTTAAGCAGATTTGCTATCATAACCGTAGAAGAATAGGATTATACATTGAAGCGGAAGTGCATGATGTCGCCATCCTGTACGATGTACTCCTTACCCTCGATACCGAGCTTGCCAGCCTCGCGTACTGCAGCCTCAGAGCCATACTTGATATAGTCATCATACTTGATAACCTCTGCACGGATGAATCCCTTCTCGAAGTCGGTATGGATGACTCCGGCACACTGAGGAGCCTTCCAGCCCTTGTGATAGGTCCATGCCTTGACCTCCATCTCACCAGCGGTGATGAATGTTTCGAGGTTCAGCAGGGCGTATGCCTTCTTGATGAGTCGGTTTACGCCGCTCTCTTCCAGTCCGAGTTCTTCGAGGAACATCAGCTTGTCCTCGTAGGTTTCGAGCGATGCGATGTCTTCTTCTGTCTTTGCAGCGATGACCATGCACTCAGCACCTTCTTCCTTAGCGATTTCCTCTACCTTCTTGCTATACTCGTTGCCGGTCTTGGCAGAAGCCTCGTCAACATTGGCTACGTAGAGCACAGGCTTGGTAGTGAGGAGGAAGAGGTCGTGAGCCACCTTCTGCTCTTCCTTGGTTTCGAAAGTAACGCCACGGGCGTTCTTTCCCTGCTCCAGAACAGCCTTGTAAGCCTCCAGAACGGTAACCATCAACTTGGCATCCTTATTGCCGGCAGCAGCAGTCTTCTGCTGCTTGGCGAGCTGAGATTCGATGGTTTCCAGGTCCTTGAGCTGCAACTCTGTATCGATGACGCTCTTGTCCTCCAAAGGATCAACCTTAGCGCCACCTTCGCGGACGATGTTGTCATCGTCGAAGCAGCGGATTACGTGGATGATAGCATCACACTCACGGATATTTCCCAAGAATTTATTACCAAGACCTTCGCCCTTGCTGGCACCCTTTACGAGACCTGCGATATCTACGATTTCGCAAGTGGCTGGGACGATGCGTCCAGGGTGAACAATCTCTGCCAACTTGTTGAGTCGCTCATCAGGTACGGTGATGACGCCCAAGTTTGGTTCGATAGTACAGAAAGGGAAGTTAGCTGCCTGTGCCTTAGCACTAGACAGACAGTTGAACAGTGTAGACTTACCCACGTTTGGGAGGCCTACAATACCACATTTTAATGCCATTTTATCTTTAAACGTTTAAATATTTGGGTGCAAAGTTACACATTATAAATGAAAGATACGAAGAAATCGTGGAAAATTAACTAAAACTTGGGGCATGAGACAAGAAAAAGGGCTGGTGGTATAGGTTTTCTCAATAACTTTTCTTACCTTTGCGAAAAAAATCAAGGCTTATGTCAGAGAATCAAGATATACGATGGGTACAGCGATTGAGCAACTATGACAAGGCGGTTACTCGATTGCAGAATGCAGCCAGGATAGTTTCTACGGAGAAACAATTCAGTGGCGAAGTGGATGACCTTTTGAAAGAAGGTCTGGTGCAACGCTTTGAATATACTCAGGAATTGGCATGGAAAGTGATGAAGGATTATGAGGAATATCAGGGCTATACCGATGTGCAGGGTTCAAGAGATGCTATCCGCAAGGCTTTGCAGATGGGTATCGTAGAGGATTCTGCCTGGATGAGTACCATTTCATCCCGTAATCTTACTTCTCATTGTTATGATGAAGAGGAATTCAATATGGTATTGAACCAGATTATCCATGATTATCTTCCGATATTCGTAAAGTTCAGCGAGAAGATGAATGCCATCAAGGCTTCTGATGTATAATTTCTCCTGTTCTTGTTTATCTCTTTTGTTTCGGTAGTTTAGAAATGAATCTCTTTGATATTGACAGATGAAAAAATATGGCATAGAAGAGGGAGACTGGAAGAAAGCGTTCTCGGTTTTCTCTCATTTCCCTCATATCAGTAAGGCAATACTTTTTGGCTCCAGGGTTAAAGGAACCAACAAGCCTTTTTCCGATGTGGATATCGCATTGGTAGGCGAAGCCTTGTCGATTACTGACTTGCTCCAACTCAAGAATGAAATAGATGATTTGCTCCTGCCCTACGAGTTTGATTTCTGCATCTATAAGGATTTGAAGAATGCTGATTTCAAGAGCCATATTGACAGGAGAGGGGTAGAGATATATGATAGAACTTCTCGGGAATTATAATAGAAGTCGTTGGAGAAGATATGAGAAATCATTGGAAGATATAGTATCTAAGGCCACACATCAGCTGTTGTGCGGGCGTTGAATAGCTGATGTGTGATGAAATTATTACATCTTCTCTAGTTGTAGAATTGTGATGGATATTATTTCTTTTTGCTATTCTTTTTGGTCAATGTCTTTTCGTCAGATTTCAATCTGCGTTCTACTTTCTTGACATCTTCACCTGCTGGAAGATCTTCTGGCACAATGCCACGTTGGAGCATCATATTACGAACAGCCTTATTATTATCGACATGCTCTTGACAGATAGTTTGCTGACCATGTAAATCCTTTTGCTGAACGTTGACAGAAGTCATTTCTGCAGCAAAATCTTTGGCTTTGATATTGAGTGTAGGGAGGAAATCGGCGAGAGGCCTGCTGTTGGGAGCACCCAATTTTCGTTTGAGAAGAGCCGTGTCGAGATTAAACAACGCCTTGTCGCCCAAGGAGCGAATGATGGCAAAGCCTTTGCTGTCCACACCTCTTTCATACAGTACCCCAGAGAGACGCTTTTCTGTTTCAGCAAGTTTTGCACGTGCTTGTACACGTTCGTATTCCTGCAAACGCTTTTGCACCAATTCTGCTCGGCGAGTTTGTACGGCAAAGTAGTTTTGGGCAAAAGAGATTTGTGGCTTGCGTGGATCACCGTTTTGGGCAATGAGATAGCAAGCATAACGAGTCAGCATGTAGTCTTTGACTTCACGCTGAGATCCAGAACCAAGGGTGACCATTTTGCTGACATCAGCAAAATGGTATGATACCTCTTGCCCTGCATTGGTACATGATGCTTTTGCTTTTTCGATAATTCCTTCGAAATTACGCCATTGGCTATAACCCAACACTTGTGCAAGTTCTCTTGCACTCCAACATTCTACGCCTTCGTATTCGTTGGCAATAGCTTCAAATTGCTCGAACAATTCTTTGATTTCTTCTTCCTTCATAATTGCTTATTTTTATGATATTTCGGCAAAGTTACGCTTTTTATTTGGTTGTAGCAAGGTAAAGGTTATTTATTTCCTTCTTTGCTCATCAATAAATACTTGTATCTCTCCTAAATTTCCAATTTCTTTTGGTAGAACAAACATATTTTAAAAGTTAGTCTGCTACAAGAATATTCTGTGTAACTCATATCGTTTAATTTTGAAAAGACTTCTTGGCTTCTTTCAAACTGTTATATAGCTCATCGTCAAACTCTCGGATGTCTTCGTCAGTCAATACTCCGTCATAGTATAGGTAACATACGGTGATGTAATATCTACCTCCTGACATCCCATCGTATCGGCGAGCGATATGCTTGTCGAATTGGTATACCTTATCATATAGTTTGAGGTATGCATCGTGAGCATCCTCTTCTGATGCGTTCTTGTTCATGAAATCTTTGGTAGATTACATGAACTTGGCGCACTCTCGCTGCAAGCCCAAATTAATGAGCTTGCGAGCTGTTTTCTTCTGAGACTTCGTTAATTCGATAATGTTCTAAACGTTTCTTTTCCTTTTTAGTTTTGTTTCTTTTTGACATACATTCCTTGCAGATGTGCAGTTTGTGTCCTTTACCACTGAACGACTCGTTGGATTTATACTCTCCACACATCTTGCAATAATGTCCTTGGTGCTTATGTTTCTTTTTACCCATGACTTATTTTGCAAACAACTTACCGATGAGATTCAGAAGGTTAGAAACAGTCTCTTTGCTCTCCACTGGTATCTTGATGGAGGTTTCGCCTGTCTGCTCGTCTTTCTCAACGATGGAATCAACCAGCTGGGCTGTGGCTTCTGGCGACTTTAAGGTTTCGGCTAAGCCTGAGAGGAAAGATATTCCCAGGGCAACCAAATCCTTTGGCTCACTTGAGCGATTAGAGACAGATTCTCTGTTTGAAGATGAGTTCGTTTGCTGCTGGATGGAAACCTCTTCTTTATTCTCGTTAGATTTATGTTTGTTGCGAGCCTTCTCTGTTTCTTCGTCCTCTTCCACCATACCGCTCACAGTTTCCATCATCTTGCTGAACTTATCATCTGTGATGAATACAGAATCTTCGCCGTCATCAAGAACGCCTTCAAACATGGAGGTCTTGAAACGCAACTTACCGAGCATTTCCTGCTCGATGGAATCAGGTGTTACGAGATTGATAACCTGGATGTTGTTCTGCTGACCAAGGCGATAGATGCGCCCGATACGCTGTTCGAGAACGGCAGGATTCCAAGGCAAGTCGATGTTGATGATGGTAGCGGCTGACTGCAGGTTCAAGCCTGTGCTTCCGGCATCAGTAGAGAGGAAAACCCGGCTCGATGGTTCGTTCATGAAATTATCTACCAGGTTTTTGCGCTTTTCGGATGGCACGCCACCATGCAGATATTCAAAGCCTATTTCTTTTTTCTCCAGTTCCTTGGCGATGAGGCGGGTCATGCGTTCCCATTGACTGAATACCACAACCTTTTCACCTTCCTCGCTGATAATGTCGCTGATGATGTTCACGCATTCATCCACCTTGGTGTCGTATCTCGTCTTTTGGTCGAGGATATAACTGCTGTCACATACCATGCGCATCTGTGAGAGGAAGAGCAGGAGACGCTTGCGGTCTTTATCGGATAGGAAATGCATCCTGCGCCATTTCAGAACCAGGAGACGTACCTGGTTCTGCCACTCCTGATGCATCTCCATCTGCTCGTTGGTCATCGGAATGAAAAGGTTCTTGTCAGAGCGCTCAGGCATCTGGAGTTTCACATCCTTCTTGCGACGACGGATGAGAATATCGCCCAGCTTCTTGCCTATGTCGTTTAAGTTCTTATAACCCAGAACTTTTCCTGTTTCATCAGTAATGATATGCTTGTCTTTGAAGAGGTAGTAAGGGGCAAGGCGGAAATTATCAACAAACTCCACGATAGAGTAGAGTTCATCGAGCTTGTTCTCCAATGGGGTACCGGATAGAATTACGGAGTAATCTGATTCTATCTTTCTTGCCGCACGGGAAATCTGCGTGTTCCAGTTCTTCAGGCGCTGCACCTCGTCCATGATGAGCATATCGGTTTGCAAACAGCCGAGTATCTTGATGTCATTGGCGGCACTATTATAGGAAATAATCTTGTAAGGTTCCGGGCGATTGTACGCTTCCTTTCTCTTGAGATGACTTCCCTCTATGACGAAGACTTCGGCATCAGTAAACTTCTTGATTTCACTTCGCCATTGATATTTGAGCGAGGTAGGGCAGAGGATGAGTACAGAGCCAATAAGACCTTCCTTGCGTAGCAGTTCGGCAGTACCTATAGCTTGGATTGTCTTTCCGAGACCCATCTCGTCGGCAATGATAGCCTTTCCTGCCTTTGCAGCAAAGCGGATGCCCTCTTTCTGGTAAGGATAGAGGTTTACTTTCAAAAGATTGTTGAGTTTCTCGTCATCGTATGTCTTCACAATCTTCATTCTTTTCGCTTTTTCGCGAATATCGATGATAAAGTCAATGGCATCTTTATAGCATCTGAATGTATCGCTGATTTGGCGAGCTTGTTTCAAGAAAGAGCCAATGCGGGCATAGGCTGTTTTCTTCAAGACATGGTTCTTGTCAAAGTAATCTTTGGCTAACTGTTCGTATGCCTCCTTGTTGTCTGAGCCGATACGAATCTTTACGCATCGCTCATCCCGATAGGAGAGATAGACAGAAGTATAAGGTGGCAATTCCCGATGTACATGTACGCCCCTCTTTCCGCCAAACCATTTCTTGACGGCTTCGATATGTTTGCAGGTGCCGAGTCTCGAAGTCTTGAAATCCATGCAGGAACAATAATTCCATTCGCTGTTGGCTCCACGATACACCACCTTGTACTCGTTGTTCTTTTCAGGGTTGCGAACGATATACTCTCCAGGGCAAAGGGCGTCATCAACACAACTGATATCGAAGTGCTCGATATCGGTCACCTGCTTGCGCAGTTTGATTTGCCATTCCTCTAAAGTCATGTTTTCTGGTTTCACGATATGCGAAACCTTGACTTTCTTCTTTTTCTTTGTAGCCTTCTTGGTGCTGTTACCGTCTTGGTTAGCTGCCTGCTTATTATTCTTTGCCATTGTTATGTTGCCTTATTTCAAACGTTTAAATATATTTAATGCAAAGATACACATTATGGATGAAAGATACAAAGAAATCGTGGAAAATTAACTAAAAATCATAGATGAGGGAAAATTGATGTTGGAAAAACAAATGAAACGCTGAAACACTTGCGGATGCAGGAAGATATAGGAGAAGACGTTGAGGTATATAGGGATAGTCTTCAAAAGATATAGGGATAGTTGTCGAAAGATATAGGAGAAGTACCTGGAAGGTATAACAGAAGTCTTTGAGACATATAATGGAAGTTTCTAGAAGATATAGGAGAAATTGTTGGAAGATATAGTATCTAAGGCTGCACATCAGCTGTTGTGCGCTTGCACATCACTTGATATGCGGATGCATAACAGCTGATGTGCGAGTGTTGGACGGCTGATGTGCGGTGAAAAAGTTACCATTTTCCCAATGCTGGGAAAATGGTAAGAGATTAGAGATTTTTTTCGAATTGCTTCAATACATCACATCGGGTGGTGTATTGATCCACGATTTCCGGATGTTGACGGCTGAACTGGCTCCATTCCATCATTGCCTGATATTGAGCGGATTGTGGCTGGAGAAGCTTCTGCTCGTTCCAGTTGGCATCGTATGTAATTTTGAACCATGGATCGATGCCGATGGATGAGAGGGCATAGAGCGAATGATAGCGAAGCGTAAGATTGCTGCTTTGCTTGCTCACCTTGAGATATTTCTGAGCGATGGCTGCGAAATCGGCTTCGCCTGTGCGGGCACTATCGGCTACGCTCTTGCCATAATGGGTAAGATACCAGCAGTCGCCATAACAGGATGCCTGATAATAGCGGGTGGCAAGTTCATAGGCAAGTTTCTCCCTGACTTCGCCTTCACGAGCCACATTGTATTGGCTGATGAGCTGGTTCATCTCCTTACAGAATTTCAACTTCGGGTTCTCTTTCAGGTGGGCATAACTGCCCTGAATGCTCCACATATCCGAATCATTCACCTTCTGGTGGTTGAACCAGTAAGGCACAGCATAACTGCGCTTCTCGGCATAGAAACTGATGGCTTGGTTGTTGATGAAATCCAAAGAAATATCCTTCTGCCAGCGGGCAGCTTCTCCAAAGTTACCCTCGGCAAGATACTTGGTGCCTATCATATCCTTGAAGAAATCGGCATTTCGATAGAGCGACTGGCAGACGTATTGCTGAAAGGCATCCTGATGTTGAGCGGTGATGAAGCGATAGTAATCAGCAAGTTGCTGCGCAGAGAGCGAGTCGAGACGAAGGGCGTATTCCGATGAATAAAGATAGCGGCTGATGTATTCTTCATTCTGTTGCTCCTTGTAGAAGGTTCGCATGTAGGCATCCATCATGCCATACATCGCCGTAGCCATGCTTTCGTAATCTCTGCCAGCTTCCTGCCGGTTTTCCTTTTTCGCCTTGTCTGCCATCGTCTTGAACCGGTTGTATAGGGCGCGGTAAGCCACGCGCTCCTTCACCTCTACATAGTGGTTGTCAGGATTGGTGGAAGAATCTTTTCTTGGGTTTTCTTCCTTTGCCATCTCGTTGAGCCATTTGAATTCACCGACCAGATATTGCGGATAATCGCTATCCACCTGTGTGTTTCGGGTAGAAACCAAGAGGCGGATGGCTCTTGCATTATCCTTCATTCGCTGTGTTCCATCCAGGGCGACAGCTTCACTAATCTCCTTCCATGCTTCCTGCTGATATCCATAGAGATAATGGAGCATGGCGGTGGCAGAACGCCACAGACAAGGACTCTGCGTCTTACCTTCTGCGATGACCTCGTTGGCAAAGGTGATGAAGTTGAGGGCTTCTTTCTGATAGATTACCTTGGCGCCTATTTCCTCAATCCACTCTTTATCTAACTGTTCTTTGGAGCGACTGTCTATTGTCTGCTGACAGTTGTTCACGAAATCCTGCACCAGATAGGTGAGCATTGCCGAGTTCGGATTCTTGAGATAGGTGCTCTGAATGCCCGCAAGATTGCGATAGTTTCGGGCGAGTACCCTGATACTTGCCATATCTCCCTGCTCGGCATAGATATCGAGTGCCTGCTGGTGTTTCCCTGTTTTCCACAAAGCCCGGGCATAAATGTTGCGCATCGCCTCCCGCCATGGTGATTTCGGAAGTCGGGAGGCGATGGCATTCCAATAGGTGATGTTCTGCTGGTGAAATCCCTTCATCATATTGGTACGCATACGGAGCAGGGCGTACTGGCTCTTGAGTTTGGTACCCTTGTAGAGTTTGGTGACATTATTGAGTCGGGTAAGCGATTGTTGGGCCAGGAGCCGTTCCTGCTTTGATGCATAGTTCCAGACATTGGGATTCAGCTTTTCGCAAGTATCCAGATAATCGTTCAGGCGTCGGAGATAGGAAATCATTTCTGCATCCTTTTTGCGCTGAGCAACTTTCTGAATATATTTCTGGTTCCATCTGTAGAAAGATAAATCAGTAGAGGAGGATAAATAAGTAGAAGATGTTTTGTCGACATACTTCTGCCAGTAGCTGGCGATATCGTAGAGATACGCTGGCGAAGTCTGGTCGCGATTGAATACGCTGAACATATAATAGTTGTGATCAGAGTATTCGGCAACGCAGGCGTTGGCGTGGGTGTTAAATGCTGCTGCTATTACTCCTATGATTAAAAATCTTTTCATAATCTTCTGATTTAAATCGTTTGATATTATCGGTGTTGAGATCGAAGAGAATAACCTCGTTGTTGATGTCTTCATTCTGGTAATTGATGCTTCTGACGGCTTCCATGATGTCGCTCATTTCGGGCTTTCTTACTACGATGCTGTCGCTTGGCAATACGGGGAATTCATCATCTGTATGCATGATGCCTACGAATTTTCCTTCTCTGAAGAGAACTCGCCAGCTGAAGAGTGGATAGGCTGCAGAGAGCGGTAACGGATAACTGCCCAGATGCTGGATGTAAGGAGCTACATCCTTCATGTCGAGTATCGGCTTTTGGCAACTTAGCTGTTTTACATTGCCCGTATTATACATCATCAGGATGCCTCTATCCACAGGGGGTGGAGTCATCGAGAGCTGGTGTAACCGGATGGTAGCGGAAAGTTGCATCTTCTTGTCTTTGGCATTCTCCTTTAAAATATGGAGGAATTCAAAATAAGCTTCTTGCGTTGAAGCAGTCCAGTCGCAGTCTATCTGAATCTCTTTCACGTTCCCGATGTCATTGGCTTCGTTCATCTGAAGGATGCGGTTCAGAATCTTATCTGCGAGTTGCCGGGGTGTTTCATCTGAAGATTTCCCGCTCGATTTGTCGCTGCTGATAGGATTCGTCTTGGTATTTGCTTTAAAACAGTTGTTCACGATATAGACAACGGGGATAATCTCCATTCCTTTCGGCATCAGAGGTTCTTTCTCCTTTTCTTCAGTTGTCATATTTTCATCGGTTGTATCAAATTGCAGGGTAGCATTGGGCATTATTTCTCCATCCGCATCCCTTACCACATCAAAGAATCTAACGTAGAGTCGTTTGATATGGTGTTTCTGGATGAAGTTCATCTTGCTGCTGTCCATCTGCCAGGTTGTACTCCAATAGTAGGCGGAGCGCTGTTTTTCTGTTGTTGTATCTTGTGAACAGGAAATCAGACAGATGCAGGTGAATAATGCTGGCAGCAAGCGCATTGATGTAAGATCATTCCATATTCTTCTCATCATCTATAGCGTTTTGTCGGCAAAGATAGATATTTCCTGGCGAATGTGGCAAGAAATGAGATGTAAATAAAGTTAAAAAGGTCTCATATCATATTCCCTACATTGGGAAAACGATATGAGACCTTTTGTTGGTATGATGTTTTTTATCCTTCAATTACCCCTTTCCACAATCCGTGGAGATTGCAGTATTCGCGAGCCGTAACATCCTTGGCATCAGCGTTTGTCATGAAGATAGCCTCTGGCTTTTCACCCGGCTTCAACTCATGGCGGAGCACATCGGTAGGGGTGAGCAGCTCAATCCACTGGATGTAATGCTCTGGGAGCATCGGATGCTCCACGCTTCCTACTGTTACACGGTAACCGCCCTCGATAGGTTCAATCACAGGCACGTGCTTCTCCTTGGCGCCATCGCTGGTGTTTTCCTTCATGAGCTTCATTGGTTCACCGCAGCAGCTAAGCACGGCTCCAGGGTTCACTACTTCTACTACGTTGCCACAAATCTGGCAGCGGTAGATTTCTCTAACTTTTGTCATAATGGTTCCTCCTATATTAATATATGTGTTGCCTGAATATCAGGCGTTTCTTTGGATTATTTCTCCAAAAAGTTTTCTTCGGGTTACTCCTCAACGAGGCTGAAATCATCCTTGCCTACTCCGCAAAGAGGGCAAACCCAATCATCTGGGATGTCTTCGAATGCTGTACCTGGAGCGATGCCGCCCTCTGGATCACCTACTTCTGGATCATAAACCCAACCACATACGTCACAAACATATTTCTTCATAATGTTTTCCTTTCTTCTTTTGATGTAAATATTCTTGTTCTTTCATTCTCTATCAGATAAGTACTACAGCGCAATTCTCTGATAAACATTGCAAATGTACGATTTCTTTCTCTAATTCCCAAATAAATTTAGAAATATTATAAAAACATTATATATTTTAATCTTAGGGATAAAAGAGAGCTGGGAAAAGAAGAGAAAGCTGAGAAAAGAAGAGAAAAAATTGAGTTTTTTCTGATTATCATCCTTATTATTAAAAAAAAGTTGTATATTTGCACCATTATAACTAACTATAACAACAACATTAATTATGGGAATTAAAATGAGTTTTAAGTCACAATTATGTGCTGCAATCCTTACTTTGGGTTGCTCTAGCCTAACAGCTAATGCCATGGTTGGGAATGATGCTGCCAAGGAAAACAAGATTCAGCATTATCAACCATCTGCGGAAAATCTGGAATCCCGCAAGCAGTTCCAGGATGATAAGTTCGGTATCTTCCTGCATTGGGGATTGTACAGCATGCTCGCTACCGGCGAATGGACAATGACCAATAAGGACCTGAATTACAAGGAGTATGCTAAGTTGGCTGGTGGTTTCTATCCTTCTAAGTTTGATGCTGCCAAATGGGTGGCTGCCATCAAGGCTTCAGGTGCCAAGTACATCTGCTTTACCACTCGTCATCACGAGGGATTCTCTATGTTTAAGACCAAGTATTCTGATTATAATATTGTAGATGCTACTCCTTTCCGTCGCGACATCGTAAAGGAGCTGGCGGATGAGTGCCACAAGCAGGGCATCGCTTTGCACCTTTATTACTCTCATATCGACTGGTATCGTGAGGATGCTGTATGGGGAAGAACAGGTAGAGGTACTGGCCGTCCTAATCCGAAGGGAAACTGGAAGAGCTACTATCAGTTTATGAACAACCAGCTTACTGAGCTTCTTACCAACTACGGTAAGGTGAGATGTATCTGGTTTGATGGATGGTGGGATCAGGATCAGAATCCTAACTTCGACTGGCAGTTGCCTGAGCAGTATGAACTCATCCATCGCCTGCAGCCAGGTTGCCTGGTCATGAACAACCATCATTCTACTCCTTTCGAGGGTGAGGATGCTCAGGCATTCGAGCGAGACCTTCCTGGTGAGAACAAGGCAGGATTGTCTGGTCAGGACATCAGTCGTCTGCCTCTCGAAACCTGCGAGACTATGAACGGAATGTGGGGTTACAAGATTACCGACCAGGATTATAAGTCTACCAAGACTTTGGTTCATTATCTGGTGAATGCGGCTGGAAAGAATGCCAATCTGTTGATGAATATCGGTCCTCAGCCAGATGGTGAGCTTCCTGCAGTAGCATTGGAGCGCCTGGCAGAGATGGGTGAGTGGATGAAGACTTACGGCGAAACCATCTATGGTACCCGTGGCGGCATCGTGGCTCCTCATGATTGGGGTGTTACTACCCAGAAAGGCAACCGTCTTTTTGTTCATATCCTGAACTTGAAGGATAAAAGCCTCTTCCTGCCTCTTGGGAACCAGAAGGTAAAGAAGGCATTCGATTTTGCCAGCAAGAAGCCGGTGAAGGTTCAGAAGTGCGAAGGTGGTGTACTCCTGAATCTCGGTGAGGTTCCTACAGAGATGGATAAGGTTGTGGAAATTGCACTCTAAGATTGTGTGAATAATATATTGGAAAAGAGTCGTAATCTCCTGGAATATTGGAGATTGCGACACTTTTTTGTTTTGTGGGAAAACGCGATTTGCGTTATCGGAAAAATCCGTTCTTATTATCGGAAAATTCTTTTTCGTTATAGAAAAATCCTATCCCAAAAGGTTGGCGATAGTTTGCTTCACTCTTTCTGCAGATGTAACAGGAGAGTTGCTTTCATCAGCACCCTCGGCACCCATGTATACATTGGTATTGAGCTGCTTCATCTTGCTAGGTACGTTGACTCTTGCCGAGAAGTGATACTCGTGGATACCGGTAGCATCAAAGATGGTGCGGATGTTATCCTCGTTTACGCCACATCCGGCAAGGAGGATGATGCGACCAGCTGCTGCCTTCTTAAGTTCGGAAAGAAGCGTTATACCTTCTACTGCCTTTGGCTGCTGACCCGATGTAAGAATGCGGTCGCAACCCAGAGAGATGATGTCTTCCAAAGCCTTCTGAGGATTGGCGGCACGGTCGAAGGCACGATGGAAGGTAACGCTCATCGGTTTCTGTTCATTACCGCCTTTTGCCAGTTCCACGAGTCGGCGATTCGCTTCCATGTCCACTTCTCCATCTTCTGTAAGGCATCCGATAACCACACCATCTACACCCAATTCCCGGCAAAGGCGAATGTCTTCTTCCATACGCTCAATCTCCAAAGGAGTATAGAGAAAATCTCCACCACGAGGGCGGATGATGACATGGAGCTTGGTTTGATGGAGTAATTTTCTGGCAATTTTTATCTCACCATACGATGGGGTCGTGCCACCTTCAGGTATGCCTGCACATAGTTCAACACGATTGGCTCCACCTTCCTGTGCAGCCAGACAGCTTTCTACGCTGTTGGCGCATATTTCAAACTTAAAATCGTCTCTGTTCATAGTTTCAAATTCTTCTTTCAGTTTAGTTACTTGATTTCTTTCTAATTCTTTTCTCTTTTTACTCGATTTCTCGAATTTTTCTGCAAAGATAACATTTTTTCTTTTGGGATAGCTATTATTTCAAAAAAAAACATTATTTTTGCAGAAAGTTGAAATCGAAACATCAATATATTAACTGGAATATAGTAACAGAATTAAAAAGCTAACTAACAATGAGAAAATTTTTAGTAATGTTCGCTGTTATGTTTTTGGCCTCTTGGCAGACTATGATGGCGGCAAATGATCATTTCATTACCGATGCAGCTTATCGTACGAAAATGGAAACGGCCTTTCAACAAAAGGTCAAGTTGGTAGGTAAGCAGTTCTATGACCAGAAGATGCTCAAGCAGCAGAATGCTACCAGCGATGAGGCAGAGGCTTTGCAGTTTCTTTATGCTTACATGCCTTTAGCTGATGTTACTGACTATCCAACCAGCTTCTTCCTGGAAAACGTTCGATCTAGCTTCGAGGCACGTCAGCAGATGGCTTGGGGCAGCAAGGTGCCTGAGTTGCTTTTCCGTCATTTCGTACTTCCTGTTCGCATCAACAATGAGAATCTGGACAATTCCCGTATGGTTTTCTTCAAGGAATTGAAGGAGCGTGTGAAGGGTATGAGCATGAAGGATGCCATCCTCGAGGTAAACCACTGGTGTCATGAACGAGTTACTTATCAGCCATCAGATGGCCGTACATCAGCACCTCTTTCTACCATTCGTTCGGCTTACGGACGTTGTGGTGAGCAGAGTACTTTTACCGTGGCTGCATTGAGAGCTATTGGTATTCCTGCACGCCAGGTTTATACTCCTCGCTGGGCACATACTGATGATAACCACGCTTGGGTAGAGGCTTGGGCTGATGGTACCTGGTACTTCCTGGGAGCCTGTGAGCCGGAAGCAGTATTGAATCTGGCATGGTTTAATGCTCCTGCATCACGTGCCATGCTGATGCATACAAAGGCTTTCGGTGATTATAATGGTCCGGAGGAAGTGATGCTCCGCACCTCTAACTATACAGAAATCAACCTCATCGACAACTATGGTTCTTCAGCTCGCATCGATTTCAATATCGTAGATGCAGCAGGCAATCCTGTTGATGGAGCGAGAGTAGATTTCAAGATTTATAACTACGCCGAGTTTAACACAGTAGTTACCAAATATACAGCTGCAGACGGCAAGACATTCCTTTCTGCCGGCAAGGGTGATATGATGATCTGGGCTTCCAAGGGTGGTAAATATGGTTTTGCCAAGGCTTCTTTCGGGAAAGACAAGGCAATAACCGTAAAAATGACCTATGAGGTTGGAAAGCAGATGAGTGCTTCTCAGCAATCTAATGCGGTAGCTTCTGCCAAGATGGTATTCTTCAGAGATTCATTCGATATCGTTCCTCCTCCAGAGAAAGCCAATATTCCTGAAGTTTCTCCTGAGGCAAGAGCTAAAAACTTAGAGCGTTTTGCTTACGAAGATTCTATCCGCCATGCTTATCTTGCTACCTTCTATAACAAGGAAAGTGCATTGCAGGCATTGAAGGATAATGGTCTTGCTTCTGGTTCTGAGGAGAATACTCAGAAGATGGTGAAATTCCTGGTAGGTTCAAGCGGTAACCATCGCGTTATCCTTTCTTTCCTGGTTAATCATAAGGATAATCTGAATCGTGCCATTGGCTTGCTCGGTACATTGAGCGCCAAGGATTTGAGAGATATGCAGATGGATATCCTGGAAGATAACTTCAATGCCAAGAGCGACCAGTTGTCTCCACGTGTAGAAAACGAGATGATCATTACTCCATTCAAGCAGTTCTTTGAGAAGGAATTTGCCAAGAAGCAGGTTGCTTTCAAGAACAATCCAAGTCTCTTGGTTGAGTGGGTGAAGAAGAATATCCGTATCAATCCTGATAAGAAGGCGCTCCAGATTGCTCAAACTCCTATCGGTGTATATCGTGCTCGCCTTACCGATGCTCGTTCTCGCAAGGTATTCTTTGTGGATGTTGCCAGAAGCTTGGGTATCGAGGCTCAGGTGGATGAGGTGACTAAGAAAACACAGTATAAGAATGCAAATGGAGGCGAATGGATTGACGTTGATTTCGACAATGCTAAACAGAAGGTGGCTGCAAGAGGCAAACTCGTTATGAAATATGCTGATAATGGAGCTATTGATGATCCTAAATATTATAGCCACTTCACCTTGCATCGCATTAATCCTGATGGTTCTACCTCTCTCTTGGAATATCCTGAGGAAGGATGCACTTGGAGTAGTACCTTTAAAAATGGGGTGGAATTGGATGAAGGCGACTATTCGCTTGTTACCGGTACTCGCCTTGCCAATGGTGGCGTGCTTGCAGAAATGCAGATGTTCCATGTTGAAAAGGGCGGTACGACTGTCATTGATATGCACTTACGTACTTCTTCTACTGAGGTTACTGTGATTGGTAATTTCGACTCAGAGTCGAAATTCATGTTGTTGACTAGCCCTGAGGAAAATGGTGGCTCCTTTGCATCTGCTACAGCTAATGCCCAGGAGGTAAGTCTTCTCAGTCAGACTGGTCGTGGATACTTCATTACGGGAGTGATTGGTGTTGGTCAGGAACCTACTAATCATGCTTTGAAGGATATTGCCAAAGTGGCTCAGGTTTTTGAGAAATGGAATCGTCCTATCGTTCTCCTGTTCGAGGATGAGGCGTCTGCTCAGAAATTCAGAATCTCAGAATTCCCTGGATTACCAAAGAATATCATCTTTGGTTTCGACAAGGATGGGGCTATCCGCAAGCAGATTGTTACTAACATGAAGCTTCAGAATGCTAATCTCCTTCCTATGTTCATCCTTTCTGATACCTTCAACCGTGTGGTTTATATCTCTCAGGGTTATACCATCGGCTTGGGTGAGCAGTTGGAGACTGTTATTAAGAAACTGTAGTTGGTATCATCAGCTACAGCTTTCACCAGAAAAATGGAGAAGGAGGAATAAATAACCAAAACTCTCCTATATATAATAAGGTATACCCGTTGGCAAAATAATTAATTTTATTCAGCCAACGGGTATTTATGTATCTCTATATATAATTAATGTATAGAAGTGATTCTTGGTGGGAAATATTTCCGTAAAATACTAGATGTATTTCATGAGGATATCCCAAACTGCGATAATGTGGCAAACGCTTCCTGCTAAAACAAAGAAATGGAATACCGAATGCATATATCGCTTCTTGTTGATGCTGTAGAAAACGGCTCCCGTAATGTAACAGACGCCCTCTGCGATAATCCAGATAACTGTGGCTGGTGAAACCGAATCTATCAATGGCTTGAAAGCCACGAGTACGGATAACCCCATTCCTACAAAACAAATCGTTTCTAAGTTGCTGTGATCCTTGAGTTTTGTGAAACTCATGACGGTTCCGGCAATGGCGCAGGTCCAGATAAAGATGAAAAGGCTCCATCCCCAATATCCCTGATCGCGCATCGCTATCAAAGTGATAGGCGAGTAAGAACCGGCAATATGCCAATAGATGGCTGCATGATCCCACTTGCGCAATCGCTCCTTCCATTTGCTCCAGGCAGAAATGGCATGGTAGGTTGTTGAGGCGATGTACGACATCAACATTCCAAACAGGTAGAGAATAATACCAGCTGTGGCCCATCCGTTATGTTGCGTAAAGCACCAATACAGGAAAATGGCTCCAAAGACAACACCCAAGAGAATACCACCGGCATGCGACCAGGAGTTCCAAAGTTCCTCTTTATGATTGAAGTGTATTTTGAGTTTCATATTGTTTAATATCTTTTATTATTGTTGAACAAATATTGTTTGCGTGGCAAAGATACTAAGAAAAATCGAGTTGAGAGTTATTTTTAGGGATTGTTATGATATGAAAGGTGTTATTGTCTGTATCTGAAGTAAAAGGTTTTGCTTTATTTGCCTGATGTCTGCATTTTTGTGCTTTATTCCGAAAATAAATCAAGAAAGTGTTGGTGGTTACTGTTTATTTTCTTATTTTTGCATTTGAAAACTCTATAATGATAATAACTAACGACATATATAAAAATATGATGAAATTTAAATCAATTGCATTCTTGCTTATGACCATCGCCATGCCTGCGATGGCAGAGCAGGTTTCGGTGAATAGTAAAGGTATCTCGCTTGTTCTTGATGTAGAGAATGGTAAGCCTGCTCAGTATATTTACTTCGGCACCAAGTTGAATAATCTGGATTTGGCTAATCTTAAGGTGGCTTCTAACGGTCGTATGGATGTTTATCCTGCATACGGTCTTAATACTCCAGCTGAAGCTGCACTCGCTATGCGTCATAGCGATGGTAATCTTTCTACTGCTCTCGTTGCTACTGGTTGTGAGGTGAAGAACGAAGGAAATACTACCGTTACTACGATTCATCTCAAGGATCCTGTATATAATCTTAAGGTGGATTTGAAATATCGCTCATTCAATGATGTTGATATGATTGAAACATGGACAGAGATTGCTAACGGTGAGAAGGGAACTGTTACCCTTACTACATTTGCATCTGCTATGCTTCCTATCCGTCGTGGAGATGTATGGATGAGTCATCTTTCTGGTACATGGGCAGCTGAAGCACAGTTGAGCCATGAAAAATTGCAGCCTGGTGAGTTCGTTATCCGCAATAATGATGGTACTCGAAATTCTCATACCGACCATGCTGAGGTTATGTTCTCTCTGAATGGTAGGGGACAGGAAAATACGGGTGCGGTAATCGGTGCAGCGCTTGAGTATACTGGAAATTATAAACTCAAAACCGTAACCGATGATACCGAGTATCACTACTTCTTTGCTGGTATCAATGAACAAAATTCTGAGTATCACCTTAAAAAGGGAGAAACTTTCAAAACTCCAGCTCTTGCATTTACTTATTCTAATGAAGGTTTGAGCGGTGCTAGTCGTAATTTCCATAAGTGGGGACGTAAGTATGTTCTTGCTCATGGTGATAAGGAGCGAGATATTCTCTTGAATTCTTGGGAGGGTGTTTATTTCGATATCAACCAGAAGGGAATGGATCAGATGATGGCAGACATTCATAGCATGGGTGGTGAGTTGTTCGTTATGGATGATGGATGGTTCGGTAAAAAATATCCTCGTAAGAGAGACAATACTGCTTTGGGTGATTGGGTTGTAGATACCGAAAAATTGCCTGATGGTATTGAAGGTTTGCTCCGCGATGCAAAGAAAAATGGTGTGAAGTTTGGTATTTGGATTGAGCCTGAAATGACCAATACCAAGAGTGAACTCTACGAAAAACATCCAGATTGGGTTATCAAGGCTCCTAAGCGTGATGCTGTTGTTGGTCGTGGTGGTACTCAGCTGGTACTCGATCTCGGTAATCCAAAAGTGCAGGATTTCGTATTTGATGTAGTAGATGATTTGCTTACTAAGTACCCTGACATCGCTTACATCAAGTGGGATGCTAATATGCCAATCATGAATCATGGTAGTCAGTATCTTCCTGTTGCTGACCAGAGTCATCTCTACATCGCTTATCATCGCGGATTTTCTAATGTAATCGATCGCATTCGTGCAAAATATAAGGATGTTGTTATACAGTGTTGTGCTAGTGGTGGTGGTCGTGCAAACTGGGGATTCCTTCGCGGTTTCGATGAGTTCTGGGTAAGTGATAATACTGATGCGCTCCAGCGTGTTTATATGCAGTATGGTACCAGCTTCTTCTTCCCAGCCATCGCCATGGCAAGTCATATCTCTGCTGTGCCAAACCATACCGTATTCCGCACTACTTCTTTGAAGTATCGTATTGATGTAGCTATGAGCGGACGTCTTGGAATGGAAATCCAGCCAAAGAATATGACAAAAGAAGAAAAGGCGCTTTGTCGTAAAGCTATTGCTGAGTATAAGGAGATTCGTCCTGTAGTACAGTTTGGCGACCTTTATCGTTTGGTTTCTCCTTACGATAACCAGGGATTGTCATCTATTATGTATGTAAGTGAGGCAAAGGATAAGGCTGTTTTCTATTGGTGGAAGCTTGCTAATTTCTATAATGTTCATCTTCCTATCGTAAAGATGGCAGGTTTGGATGCTAACAAGATGTATAAGGTACGTGAGCTTAATGTTATTGATAATACACCTTTAGCTTATGAGGGTAAGGCTTACTCTGGCAAGTTCTTAATGGAGCATGGTTTGGAAATGCCATTAGAGAATAATGTAGATTGGGGCAAGAAGACTGATTGGTCTTCACGTGTTCTTTATCTTGAAGCACAGTAAACAATAATAAAACTAAGATATATTAATATCTAATTATAGGGTGTATTGTAAATCAAACATGATTTATGATACGCCCTTTATTCTTCAAATTCTCTCATTTTTGTTTTTCTTATATTATTTAAGTCTGCGAGTACGCCTGTGCGCCCGCACGCATGCGCATTGCCTGCATGTATATAATAAAGTGAAATATCAGAAAAAATACGATAAACACAGTGGAAGTGTTAAAATACTGTTAATTTCTAAACTTT
>NZ_JBQKLN010000058.1:0-23915 GCF_052116205.1 Prevotella sp. Sow4_E9_plate
TTTTCAAAGAACTATTTCGTTACATGAAACGTTAAATATCAGAGCGTAATATTAACAATTAACAGGGATGTTTCCAGCTTGTTTTTAAGAACAGAGAACTGGACACCCTAACAATTAATACAACAAACAATCATGATTAAAGCATTTGAAAATTTAGAGGTATGGTTTGTAACTGGTGCACAGCTTCTTTACGGAGGCGAAACAGTTAAGATAGTTGATGGTCACTCAAAGGACATGGTAGATGGTCTGAACAACAGTGGCATCATCCCAATCAAGGTAGTTTACAAGGGCACAGCTAACTCTTCTGCAGAAGTAGAGGCCGTCATGAAGGCTGCCAACAACGATAAGAAGTGCGTAGGTATCATCACATGGATGCACACCTTCTCTCCAGCTAAGATGTGGATCAAGGGCTTGCAGGCTCTCGAGAAGCCTCTCCTCCACTTCCATACTCAGTACAACGCAGAACTCCCTTGGGATTCTATCGATATGGACTTCATGAACCTCAACCAGTCAGCTCACGGCGACATCGAGTTCGGTCACATCTGCACCCGCATGCGCATCCCTAGAAAGGTTGTTGTAGGTTACTGGAAGAGCGAAGAGGCTCAGAAGCAGATTGCTACATGGGCTCGCGTAGCTGCAGGTGTTGCTGATGCTCACAACGTACGCTGCTTGATGTTCGGTATGAACATGAACAACGTAGCCGTAACAGATGGCGACCGCGTAGAGTTCGAGCAGCGCTTGGGTTACCATGTAGATTACTACCCAGTATCTTCACTCATGGAGTACTACAAGAAGGTAACAGATGCTGAGGCTGATGCTCTCGTTGAGGAGTACAAGAAGGAGTACACCATCAAGATTGATGAGTCTGGCGAGGAAGTTTACTGGGAGAAGGTGAAGAACGCAGCTAAGGCTGAGATTGCTCTCCGTCGCGTATTGAAGGATGAGAACGCAGTAGCATTCACAACCAACTTCGATGACCTCGGCGATGCTGACATCGACGATCCAAACTTCTGCGGTTTCGACCAGATTCCTGGTTTGGCTTCACAGCGCCTGATGGCAGAGGGTTATGGTTTCGGTGCTGAGGGTGACTGGAAGACAGCTTGCCTCTACCGCACACTCTGGGTAATGAACCAGGGCTTGGAGAAGGGTTGCTCATTCCTCGAGGACTACACACTCAACTTCGCTGCCGACCGCACATCTAGCCTCCAGAGCCACATGCTCGAGGTTTGCCCATTGATTGCTTCAGACAAGCCAAAGCTCGAGGTTCACTTCCTAGGCATCGGTATCCGCAAGCAGCAGACAGCTCGTTTGGTATTCACATCTAAGACAGGAAAGGGTGTTAAGGCAACTGTAGTTGATCTCGGCAACCGTTTCCGTCTCATCGCAAGTGAGGTAGAGTGCATCGAACCACAGGCAATGCCTAAGCTCCCTGTAGCTTCAGCTCTCTGGGTTCCACAGCCAACCTTCGAGATTGGTGCAGGTGCTTGGATCCTCGCTGGTGGTACACACCACAGTGCATTCTCTTACGACATCACTGCTGAGTACTGGGAAGACTTCTGCGAGATCCTGGGTATTGAGTTCGTCAACATCGACAAGAACACAACTATCAGCAGCTTCAAGCAGCAGCTCCGCAACAACGAGATTTACTACATGCTCAACAAGGCGTTGAGATAATTTAAGTGAAGAGTGAAGAGTGAAGAACGAAGAGGGAAGAATTCCATTGCTTTTCTCTTTGTTCCATCCATTAAAAAAAGAATCAATAATGAGAGCAAAAACTATTATAGAATCAGGTAAGGCCATCCTCGGTATTGAGTTTGGCTCTACCCGAATCAAGGCTGTCTTGATTGACACCGACAACAACCCTATCGCACAGGGTAGCTTTGAGTGGGAAAACCAGTTGGTTGATGGTCTCTGGACTTACAGCATCGACACAATCTGGAAAGGTTTGCAGGATTGCTATGCCGACCTCCGCAAGAACGTGAAGGCTGAGTACGACTGTGAAATCAAGCAGTTGGCTGCCATCGGTATTTCTGCGATGATGCACGGCTACATGGCTTTCGGTAAGGATGAGAACATTCTCGTTCCTTTCCGCACATGGCGTAACACCAATACAGCCAAGGCTGCAGCTGAACTTTCAGAGCTCTTCCACTTCAACATCCCATTGCGTTGGAGTATCTCTCACGTATATCAGGCTATCCTGAATGGTGAGGACCACATCAACAAGATTGACTTCCTTACCACTCTCGCCGGTTATATCCACTGGCAGCTCACAGGCAAGAAGGTTCTGGGCGTAGGCGACGCATCAGGTATGCTCCCTATCGATTCCAACACCAACAACTACGATGCAGAGATGGTGGCTAAGTTCGATAAGCTCATCGAGCCTAAGAACCTGGGCTGGAAGATTCTCGACATTCTCCCTGAGGTCTTGAACGCAGGCGAAGACGCTGGCGCCCTGACCGAGGAAGGTGCTAAGAAGCTCGACCCATCAGGCACTCTCCAGGCTGGTGTTCCTCTCTGTCCTCCAGAGGGTGATGCTGGCACAGGTATGGTGGCTACCAATGCTGTCCGTCAGCGCACCGGTAACGTAAGTGCAGGTACTTCTTCTTTCTCTATGATCGTGTTGGAGAAAGCCTTGAGTCAACCTTACGAAGTCATTGATATGGTGACAACTCCAGATGGTAGTCCTGTTGCCATGGTTCACTGCAACAACTGTACTTCTGACCTCAATGCATGGGTTGGTTTGTTCAAGCAGTACCAGGAGTTGCTCGGTGTACCTGTGGATATGAACGAGGTATTCGGCAAACTCTACAACCACGCTCTCGAAGGCGATGCTGATTGCGGTGGTTTGATTGCTTACAACTATATCTCTGGTGAGCCTGTAACCGGTTTGGCAGAAGGTCGCCCAATGTTCGTACGTTCAGCCAACGACCACTTTAACCTCGCCAACTTCATGCGCGCCAACCTCTATGCTTCAGTAGCTGTATTGAAGATTGGTAACGATGTCTTGTTCAAGAACGAGAAGGTACAGGTAGACCGCATCACCGGTCATGGCGGTTTGTTCAAGACCAAGGGTGTAGGTCAGCGCATCCTCGCTGCAGCCATCAACTCCCCTATCTCTGTGATGGAGACAGCAGGCGAAGGTGGTGCATGGGGTATTGCCCTGCTCGCAGGCTATCTCGTAAACAATGCAGAGAAGCTGAGCCTGGCTGATTACCTCGACAAGAAGGTATTTGCCGGCAATACTGGTGTTGAAATCGCGCCTACTGCAGAAGAAGTAGCTGGTTTCGACAAGTATATTGAGACCTACAAGGCAGGTCTTGCCATTGAAAAGGCAGCTGTTGAGAACAAAAACTAACAAAATATCAATACGTTTGTGGGGAATCAGTCTCCACAAACGTATTCTTATAAAAGAACAACAAAAATAAAACTTATAAGATAATGAAGAAACTTTTCGCAACCACATTGCTTTCTGCAGCAGTTGCATTCACCGCACAGGCTCAGAATGTAACCGGAACAATTCATGCCAACCAAGGCAAGCAGAAAATTAATAAAGAGATTTACGGACAGTTTGCCGAGCATCTCGGTAGCTGCATCTATGGTGGACTCTGGGTAGGTCCTGATTCCAAGATTCCTAACACACAAGGTTACCGTAACGACGTGCTCCAAGCTCTCAAGGACTTGAAAGTGCCTGTATTAAGATGGCCTGGAGGATGTTTCGCAGACGAGTATCACTGGATGGACGGAATCGGGCCACGTGAAAATCGTCCTAAGATGCAGAACAACAACTGGGGTGGAACCATCGAAGACAATTCCTTCGGTACTCACGAGTTCCTGAATCTCTGCGAAATGTTGGGTTGCGAGCCTTACATCAGCGGAAACGTGGGTTCGGGAACTGTTGAGGAACTTGCCAAGTGGGTAGAATACATGACCAGCGACGGCGATACACCTATGGCTAAGCTCCGCCGACAGAACGGTCGCGACAAGGCTTGGAAGGTAAAGTACCTCGGTGTGGGCAATGAGAGCTGGGGCTGCGGTGGCAACATGCGCCCAGAATACTACTCTGACCTCTTCCGCCGTTACTCTGTTTATTGCCGCAACTATGATGGCAACGAACTCTACAAGGTTGCTTCCGGAGCCAGCGACTACGATTACAACTGGACCAAGGTGCTGATGGACCGTGTTGGTCATCGTGCCAACGGAATCTCCTTACATTATTATACAGTAACCGGCTGGGAAGGCAGCAAGGGTTCGGCTACCAAGTTCGACAACGACGATTACTACTGGACCATGGGCAAGTGCCTCGGCATTGAGGATGTCATCAAGAAGCACGAAGCCATCATGGACAAGGCTGACCCAAAGAAGCAGATTGGTCTTCTCGTAGATGAATGGGGAACCTGGTGGGATGAGGAACCAGGAACCATCAAGGGCCACCTCTATCAGCAGAACTCCATGCGCGATGCTTTCGTGGCAGCCCTCTCGCTCAATGTCTTCCATCGCCATGCTGACCGCATCAAGATGGCAAACATCGCTCAGGTGGTCAACGTGCTCCAGTCTATGATTCTCACCGACACCAAGGGAACCGGTCACATGGTTCTGACTCCTACCTATCATGTTTTCAACATGTACAAGGACTTCCAGGAGGCTACCTATCTCCCAATGGACGTGAAGTGCGACTCTATGGACGTTCGTGGCGACAGCCATGCGAAGGACGGCAGAAAGATTCCTCTGGTTTCTACATCTGCTGCCAAGAAGGCAGACGGAACCATCGTGGTTTCTCTTGCAAATGTTAGTCTTGACAAGGCTCAGGAAGTTGAGTTCAAACTGGATGGCGCAGCTGCTCCAAAGGCTGTAAACGGACAGATTCTTTCTTGCAAGAAGGTGACCGACTATAATGATTTTGAGCACCCTGAGGTAGTGAAGCCTGCCGTGTTCAAGGATGCAAAAGTCAAGAAAAATACCCTCAAGGTTAAAATTCCTGCAAAATCTATCGTAGTTTTGAAAATAAAGTAGTATATTTGTAGGGAAAAATCTAAATTTCATCAGCTCTTTTCATATAAGGAGCTGATGAACAAACAGTTCGACATTCTGAAACAGAATTGTCAAAGGAATATTTCAGCAGAAAACAATCAATAATAACAAAATAAAGTAATTTGTGTTATGAACGACATTAAAGTAATGAATCATGCAGCAGATAATATCCGTATCTTGGCTGCTTCAATGGTAGAAAAGGCAAACTCTGGTCACCCAGGTGGTGCTATGGGTGGTTCTGATTTCATCAACGTACTCTTCGCAGAGTACTTGGTTTATGATCCAGCAGATCCAACATGGACTGGTCGTGACCGCTTCTTCCTCGACCCAGGTCACATGAGCCCAATGCTCTATGCTGGTTTGGCTTTGCGTGGTTTCTTCTCAATGGAAGACCTCAAGCAGTTCCGCCAGTGGGGTTCAGTAACTCCAGGTCACCCAGAGCTCGACCTTGAGCGTGGTATTGAGAACTCATCAGGTCCTCTCGGTCAGGGTCATGCCCTCGCAGCTGGTGCAGCTTTTGCAGAGAAGTTCCTCGAGGCTCGTCTGGGTTCTACTATGATGCAGCACAAGATTTACGCATATATTTCTGATGGTGCTGTAGAGGAGGAAATCTCTCAGGGTGTTGGTCGTATCGCTGGTAACCTCGGTTTGAACAACCTTATCATGTTCTACGATTCTAACGACATCCAGCTCTCTACAGAGTGTGGCGTTGTAATGAACGAGGATACAGAGATGAAGTACAAGGCTTGGGGCTGGAATGTCATCAAGATCAATGGTAACGACGTGGCTCAGATTCGTGAGGCTCTCGATGCTGCCCAGAAGGAGCAGGATCGCCCTACCCTCATCATCGGTAAGACCGTAATGGGTAAGGGTGCTCTCCGCGCAGACGGCACAAGCTACGAGGCTTGCATCAATACTCACGGTGCTCCTCTCGGTGGCGACGCTTACGTAAATACAATCAAACACCTCGGTGGTGACCCTGAGAATGCATTCGTTATCTTCGACGATGTAAAGGAGATTTACGCAAAGCGTGCTGAGGAGTTGAAGAAGATCGTTGCTGAGCGCAAGGCTGCAGAGGCAGAGTGGCGCAAGGCTAACCCAGAGAAGGCCGCTCAGATGGATGAGTGGTTCAGCGGCAAGGCTCCTAAGGTAGACTGGAGCAAGGTTGAGCAGAAGGCTGGTTCAGCTACTCGTGCTGCTTCTGCTGCTTGTCTCGGTGTTTTGGCAGAGCAGGTTCCTAACATGATCTGTGCATCTGCTGACCTTTCTAACTCAGATAAGACAGATGGTTTCTTGAAGAAGACCAAGAGCATCGTTCGTGGTGACTTCTCAGGTGCTTTCTTCCAGGCAGGTGTTGCTGAGTTGACAATGGCTGATATGTGTATCGGTATGATGCTCCACGGTGGTGTGGTTGCAGCAATGGGTACATTCTTCGTATTCTCTGATTATATGAAGCCAGCTGTTCGTATCGCTGCCCTGATGCAGGTTCCTGTTAAGTTTATCTGGACTCACGATGCATTCCGCGTTGGCGAGGACGGACCTACTCACGAGCCAGTTGAGCAGGAGGCACAGATCCGCCTGATGGAGAAGTTGAAGAACCACGCTGGCAAGGACAGCGTTCGCGTATTCCGTCCTGCAGATGCTGACGAGACTACCGTTTGCTGGAAGCTTGCTATGGAGAACGTTGAGACTCCTACAGCTTTGATCTTCTCTCGCCAGGGCATCGCTAAGTTGCCAGAGGGAACAGACTATGAGCAGGCTGCCAAGGGTGCTTACATCGTAGCAGGCAGCGATGAGAATCCAGACGTTATCCTGGTAGCTAGCGGTTCTGAGGTTTCTACATTGGAGGCTGGTTGCGAGGCTTTGCGTGCTGACGGCATCAAGGTTCGCGTGGTAAGTGCTCCATCAGAGGGCTTGTTCCGCGGTCAGAGCAAGGAATATCAGGAGAGCGTATTGCCAAAGAACGCTAAGATCTTCGGTATGACTGCCGGTCTTCCTGTAACACTCCAGGGTCTCGTAGGTGCCAACGGTAAGGTTTGGGGTATGGAGAGCTTCGGTTTCTCAGCTCCTTACAAGGTACTTGATGAGAAGCTCGGTTACACAGGCGAGAACGTTTACAAGCAGGTAAAGGCTTTCTTGGCTGAAGCATAAAGTTAAGTGAAGAGTGAAGAACGAAGAGTGAAGAATTCAATGGTTTTATTTTCGGATAATCTTTTGAATCATCTTCAGCTATTCGCTCTTCACTCTCCTTTTCATATTTATCAAGTGGGGCATGTTTCGTGTTTCATGTAAGATGAATACAGAATCTTATCCCTTTAATATTTTATTAACCTGGTGAAGCGATGAAGCAGGTATGCGAGAGAAAAAGGATTTGAATTCTTCACTCTTCGTTCTTCACTTAAAAAACTTAAGTATTATGGAAGTAAAGACAGTTGGTATTGCATGCGACCATGCAGGTTTTCCATTGAAGCAGTTCGTTTTGGAATATTTGGAAAAGAAGGGTTATCCTGTTAAGGATTACGGTACTTATAGCGATGCTAGTGTAGACTATCCAGACTTTGGTCACGCTCTTGCTGAAGGCATTGAGAGCGGTGAGGTTTATCCTGGTATTGGTATTTGTGGCAGTGGTGAAGGTATTGCCATGACATTGAATAAGCATCAAGGTGTGCGTGCCGGTTTGGCATGGTGCAAGGAGATTGCTCATCTTGTTCGTCAGCATAATGATGCCAATGTTTTGGTTCTTCCTGGCCGTTTCGTTGACAACAAGACCGCTGAGACTATTCTCGACGAGTTCTTCAGCACCACATTCGAAGGTGGTCGTCATGAGCGCCGCGTTAAGAAAATCCCTGTTCAGCACTAATCCCAGTCTGAACTGAAAGGATTTTTAAAAAAGGTTTTCAAAAAAATATCGCCCTGAAATGAAACTCAACTCATTTCAGGGCGATTTGTATATATGGGGTAATTTAAAGCTTCTGCCCTTTCTGGTCGTGTGGGCTTTTTATTCCGTTACAAGAGTGAACTCAGCTCCGGAAGCATAGTCCTGACCGCTCTGTTCATTCAGTGCACGCAAGCGGACGTAGCGTGCCTTGACTGGCTTTCCGAACATTACCTTCTGCAATTTGGCTGTCTTCTCGAAACTGCCCTTTGCAACAGGTTCTCCCCAAGTCTTGTTATCGTTGCTTACATAGATTTCGTAATCCTTGATGCAACCATTCAGCGAACCGTCCTGACGTGCCAGGTAAGTGAAGCCCTTGATTACCTTCTGCTTACCAGCATCGAAGTCAACCCAGTGAGGATACTTCGCCAAGGTGATGGAATACATCGTGTGCCAGATAGTTGAAGGGTCACCGTCTACCAGATAGGCAGCATCGCCCTCATCAGGCTCCTGGCTGGAAGCAAAGGCGATCTGCAAACCGGTGTTCTGCTGGTTCTGCTTCATCTGCTGCATGATGTCCTTCACCATCTTTCTGCCCGTAGCTGAAACCTTCACTAGATTTGGAAGCTCTGACTTCACGGCTGGACGGATGATGAATCCGAAGGTGGTTGGAGTGCTGCGAACCTGATCAGGAGTCAAAGGACCACCCTGTCCGCAACTTGCGCCACCCAGACCGGTAACCTTTGCATCCAGGTGCAGATGGGTTCCGCTGCTCTTTGGCAACTGATAAGGATGAGCAGCCAAGGTCAATTCCTGCTGACTCCAAGGGAGAGCCGAAGCCGACATGGTGCTGTCGGAGATGAACACCACGCCCTGCTGCTGGCTGTTGGTAACTGCGCACCAGCGAACCTCCTCGCGGTTGCCCTGTGCCTGAGGCTTAGGAAGCATAATGCCCTGCTCTGCCACCGGACTGTGGTACCAACCGATAAACTGGCTGGTTTTGCGGTCGTTATAGTTGTTCACCGGTCCACGGCCGTAGTAATCATACTGGTTCAGCTCGCTTGGCAATACCATAGAGTAACCGATGCGAGGCAGGATTACCTTAGAACGGTTGGCTCCGATGGCGCTCTGCATTTCGATGGAACCGTCCTTGTAGATGGTGTAGATCTGACGGGAAGTGAACTTCAAGTCAGCATCTGTCAGGGCGCGCTTGTTCTTCTCGAAATTGTAGCAAGACTCTGGGTTGCGGTCACGGTTGCCATAGTTCACGTCGCAGCCTTCCTTGCCCTGGCTCTCCACGGTGAAGTCGAGCTTGTAGGTTCCATCCTTCTTGTTAGGAGTGCAGGTCCAGCTCTTCACCACGTGCTGCAGGTCATAGAGTCCGTTCTTGAACCATGCGTTGTGGTAACCGATTCCGGCATCGTTATCCGTAGGCGCACGGTAAGCATCCAGCTGAGGACCATTGCCATCCTTGATGATTATCTGGTTGCCGTACTTCAGGCTGTAGATGGATCCGGTGTTCAGGTCGAAAGCCACCAGGAAGTTCTCGCCCGTGATGCTGGCACGTTTAGCAGCCTTATCCAGCTGATATTTCATCGCCTTTCCGGTCTTGGCAACTGCAGCGATAGAAGGTGCGGCAACATCAGCACCCTTCACTCTCAGCTGCTCTTCCATCTGCACATACCCCTTCTTGGCCCAAGGCATGTCCTTGCCCAGAAGGAACTGGACGGTCACGAAGTACTCGCTGTTAGCATCCAGACTTGCATAATCGTATGGCAAGGTGTAGATTCCCTTCTCGCGAGGACCTACGATGTTCTTGGCTCCCTGCAATGGCTGATTCTTTTTCACGCAGACTCCGTCCTTATAGAGCGACCATACTATCTGATAGTTCTTCAGAGGCTCGAAGTAGTTCTTGTTGAAGATTTCAATCTGTCCCTGCTTCATGTCGATTGCCTTAACGCCCACATTCTGGTAAACCTTCTTTACCTCGAAATACTGAGCCTTTGGAGTGAGGTCAGGACGCATGATTCCGTTCATGCAGAACATTCCGTCGTTAGGCTTGTTGTCCTTTCCGAAGTCGCCTCCGTAAGCCCAGTAGGTCTTGCCGGTAGCAGGGTCCTGCTTGTCCAGAGCCTGGTCTACCCAGTCCCAGATGGCGCCACCCATGAAGAAGTTGGTGCTCTCGATAGCATCCCAGTAGTCGATGAGGTTTCCGCAGGCATTTCCCATGGAATGCGCATATTCTGAGATGTGGAACGGATACTTCAGCTTGTACTTGCCCTGAACGGCTCCCTGCACCCATGCGATGGATGGATACTGGTTGGAACCCATGTCCACGATATCGTTGTTGCGCTCATACTGAACCGGGCGACTGGTGTCGTAAGCCTTGATGGCATTGTAGCAGTCCACGAAGGTCTTGCCCGGACCAGCCTCGTTACCCAGACTCCAGATCACCACGGAAGGATGATTGACTGTAGCGTGAACCATCTCCATGTTTCTTGCGATGTGGGCGTTACGGAACTCCGGAACGTGAGAAAGACTCTGCTTGCCGTAGTAATACTCATGGCTCTCGATGTTTGCCTCGTCCTCCAGGTAAATGCCGTACTTGTCGCACAGATAGTACCAGTAAGGCGCATCCGGATAGTGGCAGTTGCGCACGTGGTTGATGTTGCCACGCTTCATCAGGAATACCTCATGCTCCATCTGTTCGCGGCTCACGGTGTGGCCTGCCTTAACATTGTTCTCATGACGGTTCACACCCTTCAGCTTGATAGGCTGACCGTTCAGATAATAGTATCTTCCCGCCAGTCCGAACTCATCCTTTTCTGCCGGAGTTTCCTTGATTTCCACCTTTCTGAAACCAACGAAGGTAGAGAAAGTCTGCACGGTTCTGCCCTTTCCGTCCTTCAGCTCGCCCACCAGCGTGTAGCGATGAGGTGCTTCTGCACTCCAGAGGTTCACCTTGTTGGCAGCATCCAGCGTAGCTTCGAGTTCGATTTCTCCCTTTGCGTTCAGCTTGCCAGCGAGCTTAGCCGATGCGGTTACACCGCTGAGCAGGGTGTTCTCATCAGAATAAAGGCGGTTGGCGTAGAGTGAATACTGGATAGTGTAGCCCTTGATAGCCTTCTTCGATAGATTCTGAAGCTGGGCTGTGATGTGGAGCTTGGCGTTGCTGTAGGTTTCGTCCAGGTCAGGAATTGCCTTGAAGTCTCTCACCTGCACCTGAGGCTTTGCCGTCAGCGCCACGGTACGGAAAATACCTGGCAGTCGGAACATGTCCTGGCTTTCGAGGAACGAACCGTCAGAATGGCGGTAAACCTCTACTGCCACCGTATTCTCTTCACCCTCCTTATTTAAATAAGGTGTAATATTGAATTCAGCCAGATTTCGGGAGTTCTTCGAGAATCCTACGTATTTGCCGTTGATGTAGAGATAGAAGAAGGAATCCACTCCGTCGAAGTTGAGATAGATTTCCTGTCCCTTCCAGTCGGCAGGCACGGTGAAGGTTCTGCGATAGGAGCCCACCTCGTTGCGGTTACGGTAGGTCATCCAGTCTTTTGGCGGTGTACGCATCACTCCACCCTTCCAGTCGTTCATCGGCTGCCAGGAGTGCTGGAAGATAACGCGCTGGTTGGAGTAAAGTGGATCTCCATACTTGTTCTTTCCGTCTCTCTGCAGTCCAGCCATGTTCCAGTTCATCGGCACCTTGATGTCGTCCCATTTCGAAACGTCATAGTCTGTACGGAAAAAGTCCTTTGGCCGTTCATCAGGATTCGGCGCCCAATGGAATTTCCACATTCCGTCGAGTGATTTCCAATAGGAACTGTTTTCCGGCAATACCTTTCTCGCCTCGTCAATATTTCTGAACGAGAAGAACCAGGCATGTGGCTGTAGCTTGTTAACTGCCACGGAATCAGGACTTTGCCATTCCCATCCCGTAGGTGCTTCCTGCTGTTGGTAGAAATATCCTCCCAGCACGTCGCCTGCCCAGGCAGGAGAGCAGCACAGTATTCCAGCGAATAGTATTAAATGAGTTCTTTTCATTTGTTGATTTTTGTATTAAGTTTTTCCTAGTTAGAAAGTTCCCCCATCGCCTGTATAAATCATGGCAATACGCCCTGAAAGGGCAGAAGCCCCTAGCCCAGGGCAACGCCCCGGGTATACGGGCATTCAATAAAAACGCCCTGTAAGGGCAAAAGCTTTTTAAATCGTCTGGCCTTTGAAGCTTTTGCCCTTACAGGGCGACAGGCTTGCGACCATAATTAACCCAGGGCGCTGCCCTGAGCTTAGGAGCTTCTGCCCTTTCAGGGCGTGTGGGGAAAAATGCGAAAGTTCTATAATCCTTATTTCTTGGCAACCATTGCCTTCTTGGCTACAACTACCGCCTTCTTGTACTTGGCTGTTGCGCTCTTCACTGCCTTCGCATTGTTTGCCTTCTTGGCAGCAGCTACGGCGTCATAGAGCTTCCACAGATTATACTTGGCTGTTGCAGCCTTCTGAGCCTTGGTGTAAGCAGCGGCAGCTGCCTCGGTAGCAGCCTCGTCCTCAGGAGAAGCATACTGGTGCTTGTAACCCTGCACCTTGTTCCAGAAACCACGGGTGAAGTCTGGGAAGGCTACGGGTGCACAGTTGTTGTCCATTGAGATGGCTCCCAACTCTGCCAGTGAGCACCACTCAGCCAGGTCGTAAACGTCCATATCCAATGGCAAACCGTTCTGCAGACAGTAAACCAATCGAGAATCCATGATGAAGTCCATACCGCCGTGACCCATCTGACGGCCCAGCTCACCATACTTCTTGAGGATAGGATGATAATACTTCTTCACCAACGCTTCCTTCTGCTCCTTGTTCATGAATCCGTGAGCATTGAGGTTGTCCATCTGAGGAGCACCTGTACCCTTCAAAGCATCACCAGAGAGAGCAAACTCCTCGGTAGGATACTTGGTAGCATAACCCTTGGTTCCGGTCAACTTGAACAATCGGTTGTATGGCTGAGGAGTCATCACGTTGTGCTGAATCTCCACTACCTTACCCTTGGCTGTACGCATCAAGGTAGTAGTGTGGTCGCCATTGCGGAACTCCTTGCACTCCTTGCCGCTCTTCTTTGAAACCCAGTCCTTGCCTACGAATGATTCCGTATCCATTGCAACCAATGTTGTGAAGCGGTCGCCACGGTGGATGTTCAGACACTGAGCCACAGGACCCAAGCCGTGAGTAGGATAAACGTCACCACGGTTCTCCATGTTGTACTTCATGCGCCAGTGCAGATTGTCCTTGTCATTGTCATTAGGATCCTGCCAGTAAGCATTCCAGAAGTCCTCCAGGCAGTGGATGTAAGCACCCTCAGCACGGATGATGTTTCCGAAAACACCGTCCTGCGCCATAGCCAGGGCGTTCATCTCATAATAGTCATAGCAGCAGTTCTCCAGAATGAAGCAATGCTGACGTGTCTTCTCGCTGAGGTCAATCAGGCTCCAGCACTGTTCCAGGTTCATTGCACTAGGCACCTCGATGGCAGTATGCTTGCCGTTCTCCATCGCCATCTTAGCCACTGGGAAATGGTGATTCCAGTCGGCAGCGATGTAAACCAGGTCGATGTCCTTGCGCTTGCACAACTCCTCGTAGCCCTTGGCTCCGCTGTAGATGTCGGCAGGCTTCAATCCCTGCTTGCGGAGATACTCCTGAGATTTCTCGGCTCTAGCCTCTTCATAATCACAAAGGGCAACGATTTCTACACCAGGAATGTGGCAGAAACGCATCACAGCCCATGGACCACGCATTCCCAGACCCACAAAGCCCACACGTACTGTCTGCAACTTTGGAGCCTTCAAACCCAAAACGTTCTCCTGTCCGGCAGGACGCTCAGGTGTGTCAACTACGATTGTACCCTTGTCCCAATGCCATTTAGTACTTGGTGACAAAGACTGTGCGCCAGCTGTCAGAGAAAATGCAGCCAAAGACGCAATCAAAAAACTCTTAATTTTCATCCCTAAATTCTGCGACACAGTTAGTTAGCAATATTATTATATTAGGTTCAGAGCATCTAAAAAGCCCCAGTTTATCATCTCAGATGTTCCGTCTGTCTTTGTGTCGCATTAAGAGACAAGGCAAAAATCTGAATGACAGTACAAAATTACAAATAATTTCTGAAACCACAAACTTTTTTTATAGATTTTTTATGAATTAATAGGTGATAAAGCAATTATTTAAAAATGTAGACGTTTATAAAGCTGACCAACCAGTCGAAGATGAAAGGGCAAAAGCTTTATAAAAAACGAGTTTTTAAGAAATAGTTGAAAAAAAATTTGGTAGTTCCAAGAAAAAGTATTACCTTTGCAGCCGCAAACAAGAAAAAGGACTAAGGAAAATGGTTCCGTAGCTCAGTTGGATTAGAGCAACAGCCTTCTAAGCTGTGGGTCTTGGGTTCGAACCCCAACGGAATCACTCAGTCGTTACAAAATAACGCTAGAAATAGAATTTTATCTAAAAAGAATACGGATGTAAGTCACTTATAATCAAGTACTTATCTCCGTATTTTTTGTTTTGGGCGGTCTTGGTGCTGGAAATAGGCTGGTATTTACTTGTCGTTGACTGGTCTACGTTCTAAAGTGCCTTAACCTCCTGAAAACTAGCCTAATAGGTAGTAGTTGCTGTAAATGTTAAATTTGGGGTGTGTTATCAAAATGTTATCAACTCCGTAAAATTATGTTATCAAAATGGCTAGTATTAATTTAAGCTTCGTTCACAATCGGTTGAAAAGAGGGACTTCACAGAAGCCAGTTTCCATCGAATTGCGGTTCAGTTACAAATCTGAGCGCAAGTACATTTCAACCGGTATCAAGGTCACTCCCAACCAGTGGTCTTCAAACCAAAACCGCATCATCAAGCACAAGGATGCTGCTGTACTCAACGAGCAGCTGGAAGCCTTTGAGGAGCGTGGTAGAATCGTCTTGAACAAAATGTTGAAGGAAGGTATCACGGATTTGTCTCTGATTCCTGCGCTTTTCAATGGTGAGCAAGACAAGAACATTTCATTCATTGATTACTGCAAGAAGAGAATGAATGAACGCAAGGTTCATGATCATACCAAGAAGCGCTATGCTGTGTTTATCAGATTCCTGCAGGACTGGGGTAAGATTATCTCATTCTCTGACTGTAACGTATCTAATGTGCGTGCCATGGATGAGTTCCTTCACAAGCAGGGCAAGGCTCAATGCACCATCTACGACTATCACAAGTATCTAAAGCTGTTCATCAATGATGCTATGATAGACGGCTTGCTGGAGCAGAATCCATACAAGTTTCTGCCATTCCATATTGGCAAGGGCGAAAAGCAGTATGTTGACTGCTGCACAGAAGAGCAGTTCAACGAAATCAAGACGCTTGACCTTTCCACTCCTCATTTGCAGGCGGCAAGAGATTTGTTTCTCTTCCAATGCTACACCGGACTGGCATACTCTGACCTTGCTTCATTCGATTACGCCAACTGCGTTGAAAAGGATGGCAAGAGGTTCTATCATTCCAAGAGAACGAAGACTGATACTGATTTCGTGTTCCAGCTACTATCCCCTGCTGTAGAGATTCTTGAAAAATACGATTTCTCGCTGCCAAAGATTTCCAATCAGAAATATAACGACTATCTCAAAGTTATCGGACAGATGGTCGGGGTTGAGCGTCTCCACTCTCACATGGGGCGTGCCACGGCTGCTACGCTCTTCCTTTCGAAGGGTATGTCTATCAATATCGTGGCAAGGGTGCTCGGTCATACTACCTTGCGCCAAACCACAAGATACGCCCGAACTCTGAGCAAGGACGTACAGTCTGCCTTTGATGCGCTGGAAGGCAAGATGTAATAAACGATTAAAGGGTAGCCATTACTGACTACCCTTTTCCTTGTCTCGTTCTCTTTTCTCTTGTATCGCATTTCGTATATACTCACCCTTCTTGTCTAGAAGGCTCTTTAGAAACTCCAATGTTTCCTCGTCAACACGAAAGCATACCTTGCTGGATAGGACTTCTTCTCCCTTACGCTTGCCTCCTGCTCCAGCTCGCCTTCCACCCCAGTTAGGGTGGATGCTCATCTTCTTTGGCTTGCCCTTGTTGGTAAGGGTCATTTTCGACTTCAACTTATCCTTCACGTAAACCTCAGCTATCAATGCGCCTGGAGTGGTGCGCAAGCATGATATAACGATTGATTCCAGATTCTTTGCGTCCGTGAAGAAGGTTTCCGTCTCGTCAATGATTACCAAATCATCATACAATACGATTCTTGCCTTTTCCATACTCGTTTTCTTTTATCCCAGTACTGCCATCAATATCGTGAACAGAAATATTAACAGTACAAACCATTCCTGCTTACTCATGCTTTACCTCCTTTCTTATCGAATTTGTTACCGATTACTTTCAGTTGGTTATTACGTAACATCCCACCTAAAGTGTTTGGATATAGAACTGGAAATTCGGTATTCACCAAACTGAAACTAGTGTTTCCTTGATTCCAAACTACCTCGAAGATGGTGTCTGTCTTCTTATTTCTGAGCAAATCATGCTCGTAGATAGGAACTCCTTCACAATCCCGTGTTCCGGTAAATTGACAGAGAGTGTCGGTGTCTATAGTAGGATTAATATTTCCTCTCGAAAAGAACTGACTATTAGCATAAGGTAGGCAATCTAACCACATTTCTGTTTTTATTAGCTTTGCCTTGAAATTGATTTCACTCATATCTCCCCTCCTCGATTACTCCTATCGGCTTGATGTCGTTGACGGTCTCATCCTCTGTAAAGAAGGAGATTTTCATGTTGTCACTCACATACCCCATTGCAATTACATTATCCTTGCTATCCTTGATGATGCAAATATCCCCTCTCACCTCGTTCTGAGTCTTCAGATACTTGATTGCAGCGTCTTTCACTGCTAAAGGATTCATTTCCTTTGTAATCGTCTCCCCTGACTGAGGGAAGACGAAAATAAACTCTTGCTTGTTCATATTAGTTCTCCTTATAATGAAAAAATAATGCTACTCCACGATTATCACTATCTATGTTCACGAACAACTTATCATTAAAATCTGATACATCGGTACTCTTGCAATCAAATTCCTCTTTATTCAGAAGCTGGCAAAGTATCTCATTGTTGACGGATGCCGATGTACTGGGAGCTACTTTTCCCAGTCTGTCAACATAAGCTGCAAAACTTAGGAATTTCACCTGCAAGGGTGTAATACCGAAATAACCGCAATACAGTTCCTGCAATCTGTCTGTATCTGTACTTGCGTAGTTCTTTCCGAACAATCGGGATAGAAGTTCCTTCTTCATCCCTTCGTCAATACTGTAAAATCTCTTTTTCATAATCTCTAAAATTCAAATAAAAAACGATTGCTCATACTACCTCATTCTCTGTTATTAATAGCTGCTCCCAAATATACTCATTCTTGTTAGTAATCTCGAAGAGTGTCGGATGGTCCTCGGAAACCTCATACTCACCGCAAAATGCTTGCTCGTATGATTCAAGCACCTTCTGTTTTTTCTCTGCCAGCATTTCCTTTGCCTTGGTCTTGGTGGTATAGACTCCCAAAACGTTTACCTCTGTGTCACTCTCGTTTCCATAGAGTTCTGTCAATACAAAAACTATCTGCTTTCTCATGTTACTTTTCCTCCTTCTCTTCTACATCAAATGAAACACTCTCCAACTCGCCAGTGCCTTCAAGCTGACCGGTATCATACATTGTTCTTGCGAATTTTTCAGCGTATTCCTCCGAAATATCGGAACACTCGACCTTGTAGACTACCTTCTCAACGATTTCTACTACATACTTTTTCATAATCAAATCCTTTCTTTTTAAAATTAATACTTGTGGGTGGATGGTACTTTGCAACCAGTCTGTATCGGCTTGAATACCGCATTCACCCTATGGAAGTTTAACAATAACCTCTACTTGATTTTCTCTAGACAAGTGCTCTTGCTTACCTGCATTCCGTTCGTAAGATAATATCTCTCGGCAAATGGTGTCTGCTTGATGATGCAAGTTGTCTTGGCTCTGTATCTGTTCCCGAACTTATCTACGTGGATGGCGTCTCGGAAGCATGTTATTACTATCGTCATGGATTAACTTCTCTAAATTGTCACTCAATCTAACTGCCTTAGTTGTCTTCATAATTTTATCTCCTATATTTTTTTGTTTGTAACAATGAATTGTCTTTATACTATCTGTATCAATAAAAGTTTTTCCCTCAGTTCTCGTGACTATAATTGCATTTAAGTCGGGAACAAAACGAAAATCTTCTTCGCAATAAGGTCTTATCTCTGTTGAGTTCCCCATTCCACCACTTCCGTTGATGGTTATAACAATTCTGTTGTTGTACTTATCACACAACAAAACTGCGTACTCTATAGCTTGTCTTACTAATAATGGATTCATATCTTAATCTCCTATAATTTAAATTGTTACTTGTTATTGTTAACCATTCTAGCGGCATAGGTTCTGCCGATAATCTTGTTAACTTCTGCCTGCTGCGGATAGTCGGTGCAGTCGGCAAAGTCCTCCTGCTCCTCGTAAAAGCGTGCTACGGTCTTCAATTCGTGAAGGCTGGCTTTGGTGTAGTCCTTTGCCGGATTCACTTGGCGAAGATTCTCGCAAGTTCTGCAATACTCGATGAAGTTTATCAACTCCTTGCGCTCTGTGTCTTGTGTTCCTGCTCCTTCTATTGCCAAAGGTAGGATGGCTGCTGCTATCACTACCAATGCTAACTTAATGCTCTTCTTCATATCATTACAAATTAATCTTATTGTTTATCTCCTTTAATGTCTTGTATGTCTCCGGAAACAACTCCAAATGTGCCGCCATGAAGACTGCGTAACCAACTGCCTTTGCATAGGCTGATGTTGTTGTTTGATAGAGTAACGCTCTTAAAGCGTCATACTCCTTGTCTGTAAGTTCTAACTTATTCTTCTTCATTGTCTTATCTCTTTTCAAGTTTAATATCTACGATATATGGTAAAGCGTGTTGCGGCTTGTTGTCCTCGTTCGAGAAGAAAAACTTATTCAATCTATTGTTGAAGGTGCTCTCGTTCTTCTCTATTGTACTCGTTATCATTTTCTCGCTTATCTGTTCCGAACGCATGATAACGAAGTGGTTCTCCGCTTGTATTCCGTTCATTTCTCGCTTTGCTACTGCCACAAGTCCGAAATCTGCGTGAAAGAACATATACTGATAACCAGTGAATATTACGTCAACTCTGTTGCGTGATGTCTTTGTTACTCTGATGATGTTCATACTACTCGTCCTCCATATCTTTAGCGTCTCTGATTCTGTAACCTGCCAATGCGCCAAACAAAGCGCATAAAACATAAATTGTAATGTCCATAACTTAATCCTTTCTTTTAAATTGTTAATATTGTGCGGTCTCACGGCTTGAACGTGATGTGCTCCTCTATTCGCTAACCGCTCCATGTTTACTTCTTTCCAAAGTTGAAGATTTTGATAAACTGATAGAAGGTCTTGTGTCCTACAAGGTGAAACAAGTCTTCAATGATGTACTCCTTGCATTCCTTTGTGCATTCTCTGTACACTTCCTGCATCTTCTCTTCTGTCATGTTTCCACATGTAAGCCAGTAGAAGAATAATGCACCTAGGCTCTCGTAATTGTTTGAGCCATCATAAAACTTCTTCTGCTGCTCGTATGTCTTGTTTCTTCTCTTTGCCATAATCGTATTCTTTAAAATTTCATATACTCTTTGTTGGTGTGATAGGCGTTGAAGTAAACTTCACGCTTTTTCTTGATGTCTCTATTATTTCTTAAATCTAAGCCATGTAACTCATAGATGCGATTTCTGTACGTATAGAAAATACATTCTATTTTATCAACTCTGTTGATAATTTTTTCGTAATCATCTCTATTAATGGTGCTTTTGCCAAAGTCACGCATTAAATACTCTGTCATACGAATTTGCTGCTTATTTAAAATCTCTAATGATTTCTTTCTCATAATCGTACACTTTAATCGTTCAACTTTGCCTTAATTTCTTTGAACTCCTTCAATCGCTTATGCGCTATTGGAGTGCCATCGTGTTTTGAAAGATAATCCTCTAGAAGGATTATTCTATCTTCAATAGCTGATGTGATATTTACTATCTCATCGCTCGTAAGTGTTATTGTCTTGTCCATTGCCTTAATTGTTTAATGGCTGATTACTCTTTCCACCAATCGGAAACGTCACTTCTCTTGAGGTTTCTCATTTCCAAAAACTCTTTGAGGGTGCTGCAATAAGTGTTCATTGAATAGCAATCACCCTTCAATATAACATGTACTTCTTTAGCCATAGTCTTATTTTAATGTTGTTATTGTTACCATGTAGATAACTTTACATTCCGAGTTAGATAACTCCTTAGATACGCGCGCATACTGAGTGTAATAGTTGCCATGTGTATCTTTGAAACGTCCTACGTACTTGTAGCCAACTTCCTTGTTAGCTTGTTTTGCGTGTTTTACTACATTTTCGTTAAGCACTTTGGAGAAACTTTCCGTCCAAAATGTATGTCCGTTTGTTCGTTTGTAAATGCTATACATGTTTACCAAATATTTTTCCATAATCTTTTGTCCGTTAGGCGTGGGGAGGGGCGTCAGCCCCGTGGGGGCGCTGCCCCCTTATCCCCAGCGGTTTTTACTTACTCATTTCATACACCCAAAGTTTACCCATTGTCTTCCACCCGAAGGCTTCTGCTTCTTCTCTAGTATCGAATTGTCTTACAATACTAGGAGACTCGTTAGGGTCTACTGGCTCATGTACTAATATATACTTCTTCATATCCTTACAATTTACTTATTATCTGTCTGAGTGAAACTCTTTCCTTTGGAGTGAGGTAGATGCGGTTAGCTCCTTCCTCGCTTCCGGCAACCTCATGCAGGATATACTTAAGCACCCACAACTGGTTAAGCGTTAACTCTAGCTTCTTTACTGTTGCCATAGTCTTTAAATTTTATAATCGAATGTCTGTGCAAGCACATTATCATACAAATCTCTTGTCTTCTCAACGCTGCCAGCCTTCCAGTGAAATGGATTCTCTTTAGCTGTTCTGCGAAGTATGTTGGCAACCACGATAGCTTCTGCCTTTGTTAGTTCCAACAAAATCATTGGTTTTTCCTTTTCCATAATTGTTAATGTTAAATTGTTAAACTTCAAAATAGTGCAGGTGTACGTTTGCTCCCAACGTTCACAAGCTATATGTGACCTAGCTCCCTCACTTAACGTTCGTGGGTCAACGTGTTTCGATATTTCTCTAGTCTAACACGACTAGCGTTTTTCCATCTTGCGTGATGAGTGTTTGAGACTTCTTTGTCTTTGTCCTTTTAGAGTGTGACAACTCGGTGTACGATGTCCTCGGGTTTTCAAGAGTATTCACTTCTCCGTATTGCTGACTAACATCATCTTATATAGCGGTTGTTTCTCATCAATTCACTAATGCGCCATCCCACCGCTTGAAATCTTGAACTTGTTCTTGATTTCGATTGCAAAGATAAGGTAATTTTTTAATTCCTGCAAGTTTTTCAAGAACAATTTTCAAATTTAGCCTTATTTTTAACTCTCATTAATAAAATATTGCCTTAATTTTACAGATATTAAGTAAAATGTTACTTTATTTTTTGTATCTTTGCACCCAAATTATTAAGGTATTATTTTATGGCATTTAAAACGAATAGCAACATTAAGATAAATCTCAAAGAGATATTGAAAGAAAAGGGAGTTACTTCTAAGGAGTTAGCGGAACGATTGGGCGTTACATCGGTGACAATTAGCTATATTGTTACTAACAAAACTGCCCCTTCGCTAGAAATGCTTTGCAGAATAGCTAAAGAACTAAATGTTAAACTTTCAACCCTTCTAGGCGAAGAGCCTTTGCGACTGGTTGATGATTCAAAGGAGTTCGCTTCCTTCATTCGCTACAAGGGCATCCATTACACGGCCGATACGCTGGAGGAGTTCTTCAAGCAAGTTGAGGAGTTGAAGGAGATTGCAAGATGATAGTACTACAACTTATCGTGTGGATCGATTCACTCTTCTTCCAGGCGCCAGCCCCACACGGCATGGGGAGGGCGCCCTGCGCCCGTGGGGGCGCTGCCCCCTTATCCCCCGAAGGTTTTCTTCTTCCCCCTACAGAGAGATACACCCACATAACCTTCAACCATAAAAAACAACTTCTCCAACTAGGAAAAAATATTTCTCCAACTAGAAAGATAGAAAAGCACACTCCTGCAAACCTTGCAAACCTTGCAAACCCTGCAAAGACTAAGACTTGGTACGGAGAGGGTACAGAGTTGGTACGGAGAAGGTCTAGGCTCATTCACCATTTGTTCTATTTTGTTCTAACCATCATTTTTCATTGTTCTATTTCGTTCTATTTTGTTCTAGTTGTTCTAAAACCTAGATGAGCGGTAAATCCTGCACAAAACCTTGAAATCTACGGAAAATCCACAAAATCGGCTCTAATCTGCACAAAAATGGCTCTTAAACGGCTCAAAACTTGCGAATTTGAGAGAAATCCCGACCATCTGCCCTAAAATCGCAAAAATCAGCGAAAATGATAGGAGTTCGTGCTTGTTCGTGTCAGACAGACATCAAAACAGCCTAAAATCGAAATGTTAAACTTTACTATGCGCACGTGCGTACCTATTAATGCAAAACGACTTTTTTGTTTGCAAAATAACTTCATTTGTGAAATAAGAACTTTCTTTACATTACGTCTTTGTTTTCCCTTATGGAGTGAGCGAGACTAAAGTCTTTATTATCAAGCTATTAGCGTTTTTGGCTATTTGTCAGTTTATCTTACAAAATAAGGCTTCTTGAAGGGGTTGAGGTAAACGGTTTCGTAGATGTTTGCGCCCCGACTAACAAATTTATGGTTTTTGGCGAAAACTCGGGGTAGTTTGGAATACCGCAAAACGTACCCCCAAATATTATATATTTGCCCCCGAAAACTCTAAATAATTGCAATTATGATGGAAATATTATCAAAAATCCCAAAGAATTTGACCTCATCACCAGTGCTTGGTGAGAAGAAAGAGTGGATTGCGACTGCTGCAATGCTGGCTGGATCTGTTGCGTCCTCTCTGTTTGGTGCTAACAAGGCGAAGAAGGCGGCTAGACGAGCACAAGCCGAGAACCGGTACAGAACGAACGCTGAGAAGGCTTGGTACGACAAGGAGTACAATACGGACTATCTAGACACCAAAGCAGGGCAGAACCTCATGAGACGAGCGCAGGAAGTGCAGAACGAGTACATCCGCAAGGCTGATGGCGCTGCTGCTGTTGGCGGTGGAACTGCTGCAAGCGTGGCAATGGCGAAGGAAGCCGCCAACAAGGCTATGGGCGACACGATAGCCAACGTAGCGGCGCAGGATACGGCTCGCAAGCAGCATGTGGAGGATGTTCACCTTCAGAACACCCAGCAGTTGTCAAGAGAGCGCCAGCAGATAGAGCAGCAGAAGGCGCAGTCAACCAGTGATGCAGCGCAAAACATGTCAAATGCGCTGATGTCGGCAGGTGTGAACCAGATGGGGTCACAACTCGAAGGCACAAAGGCGCTGAATAACAGCAAGTTAGGCAATAACACACCTTCGATTGATACCCAAAAGCTAACAGACGTTGGTAAGATGGCGCCTAATCCGCTGAATGGGGTTGCAACTCCTAGTGGTGGAGTCAATGGGTTAGGGGCAGACCCGCTGGAACTGGCGACTGGTGTGCATTATAAGGGTAAGGTATACAAGTAGCCGTCACCTTGGGGCAGTGAGAGATGGCATCATGGCAAGGGCATAGGGACACCCCAAGACCCCCACCCCCTTTGACCACCGTTGCAAATTATAGTAGATAAATACATAAATAAAAATCCTCCCCCCACCCCCCCTCCAGACCGTCCGAAAACCTTGATTTTCTGCTTTTTATCACTGTTTTGAGGGCATATAAAGCCCTCTAAGCTAGTCTGGGGACCAGCTCTAAAATTTCGATTTCTAATAAAAT
>NZ_JBQKLN010000059.1:0-23464 GCF_052116205.1 Prevotella sp. Sow4_E9_plate
ATATCATTTTTACGTCTTGCCTCATTGCTGAAGCAATCGGTGTTTGTTGTCTGTACTTAGGACGAATATCCTTTTCGTTTATTGAAGCTTAGTAAACCTGACTTGTCAATTACTTGACGGTTCGTTTCTTTTACCCAGTCAACGTTCTTATTTCTAAGAAGTTAACCGCTTCTTGTACTACTTGTCTGTTTATGTAAAATCTTTCAAAGAACTCTTTCTTTAATTGCTAAGAGAAACCTTATTTCTCAAAAGCGAGTGCAAAAGTACTAACTATTTTCCATTCCACCAAATTCTTCGGCAAAAAAGTTCGATAAACAGATATATTTTAACACTCGTAAACACTTCGAGCTTTCAAAAATCCTTTTATACCTTATTATATATATGAAATAGATTCAAAAATACAGTTTGGCAATTTCTACTTGCCATTCTCATGATCCTTTTAGCGACAAAAGCGGTTTCTAGTCTGATAAAATGCACATAAAAGACAAAAGCTTTGCTCTTTTCAAGAATTATTTGTACTTTTGCACTCAAAAAATAAAATCAGAATAAGCCTATGTTACATATTGCAGAATATTTCCCAATAACTGACCCTACGTTGATATTCTTCGTAGTACTCCTCATCATTCTATTTGCCCCAATCATCATGGGTAAATTAAGAATTCCCCACATCATAGGAATGGTTTTGGCAGGAGTACTGGTCGGTAAATACGGACTCAATATCCTGGAACGAGACTCATCTTTCGAGCTGTTCGGAAAGGTGGGGCTTTATTACATCATGTTCCTAGCCGCCTTGGAAATGGACATGGAAGGCATGAAGAAGAACAAGATGAGACTACTCATTTATGGTCTTCTTACCTGTTTCGTTCCTTTTTTCCTTACGTTCGGCATGAGTATCTGGCTGCTTCATTATTCCTTCAGGGCTTCCATGCTTCTAAGTTGTATCATGGCATCCAACACCTTGATAGCCTATCCTATCGTGGCACGCTATGGATTGCAACAGAAGCCAAGCGTTACGTTGAGTGTGGGTTCCAGTATGCTTTCACTTTTGATAGCCCTCATCATGCTGGCGGGTCTCGTAGCTTCATTTTCCAAGCACGACGGTATCCTTTTCTGGCTATTTTTCGCAGCCAAGTTTGCTGCATATTGCGGATTCATGATATTTCTGATTCCAAGACTAACGCGATGGTTTCTACGCAGATACAGCGATGCCGTAATGCAGTTTATCTTTGTGATGGCGATGCTTTTCATGAGTGCAACCTTATCCCAGATGGTAGGTATCGAAGGTGTTTTCGGTGCCTTCTTTGCGGGTCTTATATTAAATAGGTATATCCCGCACGTGTCTCCGCTGATGAACCGATTGGAGTTTACGGGCAATGCACTCTTCATTCCATACTTCCTGATAGGTGTGGGCATGCTCATCAATGTGGGGTTGCTTTTCCAGGGCGGTCATATTCTTTGGGTAGTATTCTGCATTGTTTTCTTCGGAACATTAGGAAAAGCCATCGCCGCCTATGCCGCCTGCTTCGGATTCCGGTTGCCGCTGTCATCGGGTCACATGATGTTCGGCTTGACTTCTGCCCATGCCGCCGGCAGTATCGCCATGGTGATGGTGGGTATGAACATTCTGGTGGGTCCGAACACCTATCTGGTAAACGATGACATGCTGAACGGCGTGGTGATGATGATTCTCTGTACCTGCATCATCTCTTCGATGCTCACCGACTGGAGTTCCAGAAAGATTATCCTCCGCGACAAGGAACTACCAGATGCAGAAGATGACAAGAAAGCAAGCGATGAGAAGATTCTCATTCCTGTGAAATATCCGGAATATGCAGACAACCTGATGAACCTTGCTTTCCTGGTAAGAAACCAGAAATTGAACAGAGGACTGGTTTGCCTGAATGTTGTGTATGATGACAAGGATATGCGATACAAGCAGGAACAGGGTCGCCAGCTGCTGGACCATTGCAGCCAACTTGCGGCAGCCACAGACGTGATGACGCAGACGCAGGTCCGCATCGCAGCCAACATCGCCAACGGCATCAAGCATGCCTTCAACGAGTTCCAGTGTTCCGAAATCATCATCGGCATGCACATGCATCCTGAGGTTTCACCTAAATTCTGGGGAGAGTTCCATCAGAGTCTGTTCAACGGACTGAGCCGCCAGATTATCATGGCGCGCATCAAGCAACCGCTCAATACCCTGCGTCGCATAGAAGTGGCAGTACCATCCAGAGCCGAGTTTGAACCAGGCTTCTACAGATGGGTAGAACGTCTTGCCCGACTAGCAGGCAATCTGGATTGCCGTATCCAATTCCACGGTCGCGAGGAAACCCTGGCACTCATCAACGAATATATCACCAACCGTCATCATGAAGTACGTGCAGACTACACCCTGATGAATCATTGGAACGAGATGCCTCGAATAGCTTCCCAGATAGCGGAAGACCACATGTTGGTGATTATCACAGCCCGTAAGGGAACTGTATCTCACAAGACAGCTCTCGAACGCTTACCGGAAGAAATCACCCGCTTCTTCCTGGGAACCAATCTGATGATTATCTTCCCAGACCAGCATGGAGACTCCTCTGGCAATAACCTGACATTTGCCGAACCTCAACATCAGGAGGAAATCAGTGCTTATGTCGCATTCAACCAATGGATTAAAAAGAGATTCAGAAAATAATCCAAGATTTTCCAACAATAATAAAGGTCGCCAAGATTATGGCGACCTTTATTGTTATCAAATAGTTTATTACGTATTCTTATCGAACAGTTTATTTCGTATTCAGAACCAGCTTCTTGGCTTTCATCTTTTCGCCAGCTACAGAAAGTTCTATCTTTCCCGGCTTATTGCCGGCTCTCAATATCACGAGGGCGGAACCCTGGAAGAGATTGCGCTGAATGGTCTTCTCCAACTGGGTCTTTCCGATATGAAGCTCATCCGAAGCGATGTTTCCGTTATCCACCGCCACGATATTCGCATCGCCTTTCACGGTGAAAGTCAACTTGTCGAATGCCTTGGCATCCTTCATGTTCAGCACTCTTCTGCCCTTCTTATCCACGGCAGAGATGCGGACGTGCATCAGATCCTTACCATCAGCATGCCAGGTCTCCACATCCGGAACCAGCTTCAGAGCCACAGCCTCGCCCGTGGTCTCTATCTGATGGCGAGCCACCACCTTGCCGTTCTTCTTAGCCACAGCCACCAGAGTGCCTGGAGCATAGGCGATGTTGTCCCACTTGATGCGGGCGCGGAGCTTAGGATCGTTGCTGTTCTTCTTCACTCCCAGACTCTTGCCGTTGAGGAAGAGTTCCACCTCGTCGCCATTTGTATAGGTATAGAGCGAAACCTTCTCGCCTGCCTCACGGTTCCAGTTTTCAGAAAGCTTTCCGGCAGAAACATTGATGCCATTCCACTGGATGTTGCCACCCGATTTCTCAATAACACCGATGTGAACGGTTGGCTCGTCAGTAAACATGCTCTTCACGAAATAAGCATCCGGCTTGGGCTGAAGAGAAAGGTCGAACACACCCTGGTTCCATCCCTTGACTGGCCATCCCATGCTCTCGCCCAGGTAATCGATGGCGCCCCAATAGGCAAGACCAATCACCTTGTCACGGTCCATCTCGTAGAAGTTAGGTCCCATGGCAGCCACACTTGCCTCACTCTGATAGAAGGTTTTCTCCGGATAGCGCTTGCTGTCACCAGGGAAGTACATGTAACGGTAGTTATATGAATTCACCTCAGTCTCTATTGCCAGGTCGGCTGGAATGGAATCCGTCTCCAGGTTGCGATAGCGGGGATGCATCGCCACGGTGGTGAGTCGGGTATCGTCATAACGGTGCAGCAACTCCTTCTGGAGCTTATAAGCCGTAACGCCCCAATCATTGAAAGGCAGGTTGCTGTATTGCTGCAACTCATTTCCCAGGCTCCACATCACCACCGAAGGATGGTTTCTGTCTCGCTTCACCCACTCAGGAACATCCTTTTGCCAGAGACTCTCCCATTCCACTCTGCCACCGGCATATTGGGTAAGCCACTTGTCGTAAAGCTCATCCACTACCAGGATGCCATACTTATCGCAGAGTTTCAGGAAATCCTCGCTATATGGATTATGAGAGGTGCGGATATGATTCATTCCGAATTCCTTCATCAGTTTCAGTCGCTTCTCGATGGCACGCGGATAGGCGGCAGCACCCAGGGCACCGAGGGTATGATGATTGGCATAACCCTTGAGGAGAACCTTCTTGCCGTTCACCAGCAAGCCCTTCTGTGGGATGATTTCGATGGTGCGCACACCAAACGGCTCCTTTATCTGGTCGGCGATGTTGCCCTCACTGTCATAAAGCGTCACCTCGGCAGTATATAAATAAGGTGAATCCGGCGACCACAACTTGGCGTTTTCCAAAGCGATACTTGGCAATTCATACTCTCTGTCTCTCCATTTGGCATTGAAGTGGATGTCGTTCTTCTGCTCAGCCACCACCTTGCCATCGGCATCGAGAATGCGAACGCCCACCGGCATCTTGGCAGCAGTCTGTCCCTTAGCCACCTTCTGCTGGTTGATAATTTCCGCCTTGATTTTCACCTCCCTGTTGCCCTGTGTACGGATAAAGAGCGGATGGCGAGGGAAGAACAGATCCTTATTGGTAACGATGAGGTTGACATCACGATAGAGACCGGCACCCGTAAACCAGCGGGAGTTGCTTGGATTTTGCGTATCCGCCTTGACTGCGATTTCGTTCGTCTGTCCCCATTTCAAGAGTTTGCTCAGGTCGATATCGAAGCCCAGGTATCCATAGTCGGTACCACCGATTCGCTGACCGTTCAGATAGACATCGCCCACCAGCATGATGCCCTGGAAGTCGAGCACGATGCGCTTTCCCTTCCATTCGTCCTTGGGAGTGAGTTCGTAGCGATACCAGCCGATGCCCATCTCCTTGAATCCACGGGAACTCAATCGGCTGCGCACATTGCTGCCCGCATCGCTATTGTCAGGTCGCTCGCTGGCATCCGGAGCCACCCAGTCCTGTCCTATCAGGAAATCATGTGGCAGATTCACCACATCATCCACGCTCTGGGTTGATTTCAACTCAGCTATGTTCTTCACATCACCACGATGGAACTGCCATCCCTGGTTGATGCTGATGGTATCGCGCACCGCTGCATCAGCCGAAAGGGTTCCCATCAAAGGCAAACCGCCCAGCAGCAACGAGGCGAAAAGTATTGTCTTTCTATTCATTCCAAATTCATTTAATATGAGATTTTTGAAACAAAAGAACTAATCATAAAGTTCAATGTTCAAAGCTCAAAGTTCAATGTTTAAAGTATTAATTTCCGTCTGGCTTGGTTACATCCTGATTCACGGATGGATACCATACGAATTGATTGAAATCATCAGGCTGGGCAGGATTGAAGTCCTTCCAGTCTGCACGGAGAAACTTCACGATAGGCAGATTGAGCTGTTTCATGCCCATCACCACCATCTTAGCCACCTCGTAGGCACCGTATGGATTGAAGTGGGTGTTATCCTCCAAAGCCTTAGTCTGGTTGGGATAAGTATTTGCCGGATAGTGAACCAGCGACTTCTTACTGTTCTCATACCCCAAGGTCTCGAAGAAAGTGCGGGTCATATCGTGAAGTTCTATCACAGGCACGCCCTCTCGCTTCGCCACAGCTCGCATGGCATCAGGATAATCGCCATGAGTTTCCTGAATCTTGCTATGGGTAGCATCGTCAAAACGGCGGCGCTGGGTAGGAGTTACGAAGATGATGTTGCCACCCTTCTTGCGTACCTCGTCGATAAACTTCTTCAGATTGAAAGAGAAATTATACCAAGCACCACTGCCCACATACTTCTCCTTCTGGTCGTTATGCCCGAACTCACAAATCACATAGTCGCCCTTCTTCATCATCGCCAACACCTTGTCCAGACGGTTGGAGGCAAGGAAGGAACCGGCAGTCAATCCGCTTTCAGCATGGTTTGAGATAGCCACCTCCGGACCAAACCAGCGGGTCACCATCTGTCCCCAGGAAGCGTATGGCTCCGTAAACTGATCAACTACCGTAGAGTTGCCACAAAGAAACAAGGTAATGGTTTCGGCTGGAGCCGGCTCCACCTTGATACTCTTTACTGCTGGGGCAGCACCCGTAAACTCCAGAGTCAACTTCTCGTCCCAGGTAAAGTAATCCTTCTCGCGAGGCTTGATCTTTACGTTCATCTTCGCATTGATATAAGGGCTGCGCTTGTTCACGATGAAGGAGTAAGTCTTGAACTCGCCTTTCCTGGTGCTCACCTCGTCGAGCATCAAACGGCGGTTCTCTGCACGAACCACAGTCTTGCCCGCTTTCTTCTTAGAACCGAGCACCACGGTCACCTTATAGTTGCCATCCGCCACCTTCACGGAATAGAAGAAAGGCGCATTGCTCTTTGCCTTTGGAGCAGCCAAGATGTCATATCCCTGACCCTTCTCAGCAGAATAGACAGGCTGCGCCTTCAACAGGTCGATATCGAAAGTCTGGGCATTGGCGGCTGCCGTAGAAGCCAGCGCCAGCAGACCGGTGAATAAAAAATTTCTTGTCTTCATTTTGATCCTTCTTTTAAGAACAATCTTTTTCCATTGCTTTACTTCAGATACTTCGCCAAAGGACTCTTCATCTTCTTCAAACCCTTAGCCACGCACTTGGCATTATGCTGGGCACCCTTCAGACTGGTGTGGGTATGATCCTTCTTGTAATAAGCCTTCACCTTTTCCTTACCTATCTTATCATAAGAATCGGCAGCGATGTTGTGGAGGTCGAGGAAGGCAACGCCTGTCTCTGCAACGATTTCGCGATACCACTTGCCGTAGGTATCGTTTCGGCGCTCCATCTTTCCGTCAGGCCATTCGTTGCGAGGAGTCAGGGAAACGAGGATTGGGGTAGCACCCTTCTCGCGCACATCCTGGATGAACTTCTTCAGATACCAGCCGAAGGAATAAACCACCTCATACTGCTTGCTCTCTTCCATCTGATAGACATGGCAGGTATCCTTGGCACTAGGAATGGAACCGCGCATCTTCTTGTCGGTCATAGAACAGATGTCGTTGTGTCCGAACTCGATGAGCACGTAGTCGCCCGGCTGAAGACTGTTGTATACCTTATCCCATCTTCCCTCGTTGAGATAAGAACGGGAACTGCGCCCCGCCTTGGCTGCATTCACGCAGGTAATCTTCTTAGGATTGAAGATGGTATAAGCCTGAGAGCCCCAGCCCCACATGCCGTCTTCGTCCTTATCGGCATTCTTTACGGTACTGTCTCCGGTGAAGAAGACGACCGGTTTGCCCGGTTCGCGCTTGAAATTCTCCACCGGCAAAGCCACATTGATCATCATCGCCTGCAAAGGAGCCAGACTTGGATCCTTGCTCTCTGCCAATCCCTCAGCAGCCGAACGGGCATTCATCATCGCTCCGAAACGGGAGGTGTGGATATGGTCGGTGAAGAAATGATACTTCTCCTTCCAATGACCATAGCTGTCGAGCTTGGCTGCAGAAATCTCATTCAAATCAACGAAAGGAACGCCTTCCTGCTCTGCCACCTGCTTTGCCCACAATCCGAAGGTCTTGTTGACGCGGATAATCTTGTCGTTCTCATCGTAGGCATCACGAGGAGTAAGCGACATCAGGATAGGATGAGCACCCAGCGCCTTACAGTCGTTAATATATTTGCGCATGTATTCGCCGTAAGTATAGACGGTTTCCTTCACGCCCGTCTCCTTGATGGTGACATTGAGCGAATCCTTGCCGATGCCAGGGATGCTGGCACGTGCTCTTCCGCTATCGTAAGGACCATTGTCGTTATGACCGATGGAGATGATTACCCAGTCGCCAGCCTTGATGCCCCTGCGCACATCCGGCCACAGACGGTTATAGAAGGTACGGCTGCTCATGCCTCCGAGCGCCTGGTTCTCTACCGTAATCTTGTTGGCATCGAAGAACTCGTGCTCGTAGTATCCCCAGCCCCACTGACCGTTATTACCATTACCCAATGTGCCATTGCGCATGGTAGAGTTACCTATGAGGAAGAGCACCGGGTTGTTGCCCTTGCGGCTGGTTCCCGGCTGTATTCGAGCGGTCATCGCCTTGTTCAGGCTATCTACGGTATTGTCGATAACCTTGTTGACATCTTCCATCGGTTTTGCCACCTGGGCAAAAGAAGCTGTTGTTGCCGCCATCAATGAAATGGCGAATAATATTCTTTTCATTAGCTACGTTTTTTATCAAATTATTATCGTTATATTATATACAAGAGAATTCTTTCATTCTTCACTTAATCCTTTCTGCATGATCGGGCAGATAATATCCCAGATGTGGAGGCTGGTTATAGCCTACATTCTGCCATGCCACTCCCATACGGTAAATATGGTCGTGCATCAGGGTTGGAACCCGATATTCCGTAGGGAAATTAGTGGTGAAGATGTTGAGATGCGATGCATCGCTCTTGTCCCAATAAATGACTTCCTCTCGCCAGTCGCCGAAGAGGTCAGCCTGCAGATTCGGGGTCGCCTTCGACCAGTTGCAACTCACCGAGTTTCCCATCTCGTAGAGCTGTTTTCCATTGCTCAAAGGCAAAGCCACCGCCTCGCTGCCGTTCCATTTCTGGAGATAAGGAGGAAAATGAGGAGAACGCCCGTTTGCCAGAATTTCATCCTGCAAGTCACCATCCCAATAGATCCGGAAGTTCATTGCCGGCATTCTGGAAACAGCTCTGAAACTCGTTTTCTCATTACTTCTGAAATGATCAGCTTCATGATTCTTCTGTGAGGATAAAGATGATTCTGCCGAAACAGGCTTACCCTTAATGTCTCTTACTACAGGAGCATCCGAACACCAATATTCATATCCCCGATGCCTGGAATCGATATCAGCAGCCACTCCTCTTCCGGTATCTTCCTTATCGAGTGTACGGAACAGGATTTCGCCTGTTCTCGCATCCCGCAGGTCAGAACCGTAAGGATATTCTTCGTGTACCATAAAATATTCCAAGCCCGGACGGTCGGGATCCAGGTCAGCAAGATGCTGCGCATCGCCATGTCCCAATCCGGTAGAATACAACAAGGTTCCGTCAGGGTTGATGGCAGCCGAACCGTATGTGATTTCGTCACGTCCGTCTCCGTCCACATCGCCCACAGCCAGACTGTGCGCTCCCTGGGCATAGGCAGTTGCCTTACATCCATGAGCTTCCTTCAGCACCTTTCCGTCGGCATCGGTCACCTTCCAGTCGTTGGGAGTCAGCGAAGCATGGAGCCATTTGGTCTTGAGTTCCTTTCCGTCGAAATCTACCGCCCAGAGATAAGAGCGGGTATAATAGCCACGGCACATTACGGCACTCGGCTTCTTGTCGGCACCCTCCAGGAAAGCCACACCAGCCAGGTATCGCTCGCCACGGTTGCCATAGTTTGCCTTGTCGCCCCAAACAGAAGAGTAGGCAGGGAATCCGTTCTCCAGATGCTCCCCCTCTTCCACCTGATTGCCCGTACCGAAGGCTCGGTTGGGCTCATACCAGATGGTATGCATCGCCTTTCCGGTTTCGCCATGGAAGACCGTCAGCAGTTCAGGACCGGTCATAATGCGACCTCTGGAATTGCGATAGTCGGCATGGTTGTCGATGGAGCGGATTCCTTCATCCGTAGCCACATCGCTCACAAACCTGCCCCTGGCATCTACCGACCCAGCCGATGTCTTGCAGACCATTTCTGCCTTGCCATCGCCGTCGAAATCATAGACCAGGAACTGGGTATAGTGGGCACCGGCACGGATATTCTTACCCAGATTGATGCGCCAGAGCTGGGTTCCGTCGAGCTTGTAGCAGTCGAAGATGACCTCTCCCGTATAGCCGTCATGCGAATTGTCATGGGCATTGGTCGGGTCCCATTTCAAGATGATTTCATATTCTCCGTCTCCATCCACATCGCCCACGCTACAGTCGTTGGGTGTATATTCGTAGGATTTTCCATCGGGAGTGACACCGCCGGCAGGACGGTTGATGGGCAGGGAGCGATAGAGATCATTCCATGGCTTCACCTCCTTCGAAACTTCTCTTTCAGCCGGAGCATCCATCCTGGGTTCCTTCTGATAAGTGATGATTCGATAGCTGCTGGCAGCAGAACCTTTCCGGTCTGTATAATTGGTCAGCTTCACCTGATGGGCGATAATCTTTCCATCTCTTTCTATGTCGAAGCATACGTTCTTGCTGTCCGTACCCAGCAATCGCCAGCTGAGGAAGATTCCCTTGTCCTGGGCAGGCAAAGCCACCAGACCACGGTCCAGCTTCTCCATCTGCGATACCGGAGTCTGCACTTGTGCATGGAGATGAGAGCAGGGAGCCATTGTCAGCGCCATACTCATCATCGGAAATAACATTTGTTTGATTTGCATGATGATAGTTGTTTATTGTTTTGTATTTCTGCTACAAAAGTACGCATAATCCGGTTCATCTACCTAGTAATATTATCCGAAGAAGCGAACTATCATACAATTCTTCATTATTTCATTCTTACAGTTTTCTGTATGAGAAGAAAAAAGAGCGATACCTTCTACCTAGAGAAAGATACCGCTCTTCAACATATAATCATTAACCTATCCTATAGATATCCGATTAGTAACCAGGATTCTGCATCTTCTCCTTCTCCTCGTTGCTCAAGGAAGCACCGTTCTCGTTGGTAATACCATCGAGGAATGACTGAGGAATAGGGCGATAGTAGTGCTTGGCTGGATCAAACTTGCCCTGTCCACCAGTAGAAGCATCACTAAACGCATTCCAGCGAGCTTCCAAAGTCTTGGTACGAGCCAAATCTTCCCAACGCTGACCTTCACCAATCAACTCTCGTGTACGTTCATCCAAGAGGAAACACATGAACTTATCATAGTCGGATGTCAATTTCAAAGCTTCGTAGATAGGCTGTTCAACCTTAGAGTTGAGCACATCCTCAATACCATTCAGATGCATATTACTCTCAGTAGAAGCAGTAGTCTCGGCAATGTTGTTTGACTCATAATAAGTATTCTCCTCTGTATAGATAGAACCCTCGGCAGAGAATCCACCACCCTTTCCTGTACAAGCAGAGTTCTTCTTATAAGCCTGTCCACCATCACGGCTGATAGAGCGGTCCTCGCCAGCCTTGTAACCGGCACGGTCACGTACCATATTCAGGTAAGTGATGGCATTTCCATAATCCTTCTTGCGGATATAAGCCTCAGCTACCATCAGAACATCATCGGCAGAACGGGCAATGATGGCATCACGGGTTCCAAACTGTGAAGCGATAGATTCACGTGCACCGTCACGGAACTTGCTCAAAGCCACGCTTCTGTTGTGGATACTACCCAGAATATAGTAGTTACCAGAACGCTCAGCAGGATTGCTCTGTGTATTGAAGCTGAAAGACTGACCAGCATAGTAGCGTACGAAAGTATGCTCTGGAACAAGTTTACCATTCTTCAAAACATAATCCTCTGACTTTTTCTCTGAACCATCAGCATTCAAAGCTGGAGTAAAACGAGTATCGCCAGGATTATTGACGATATACTTGATACCAATCTCACCACCCTTGAAACGATGATCGCCTGGATCTGTTTCTGTAGGAACCTTCACATCATCAGGATAATACTCTGGGTGTGCCTTATAGACATCATCCGTAATCTCCAGCTTTCCTGTGTCCTTATTCTTCTTGGTAGTAATCCAATATGGAGCACCTGCTGTATAATTAGCACCATACTTGGTTATGAATGACTTCCAGAAACGGGAATCATTCACACGGTCAAATACCTGCATAGAATACTCTGTAGCACTGACGTAAGAGAACTCACGACCACCAGAGATATCACGCTTGCAACCTGCTATATTCTGATAGACTGATGGATAGTAGAGATGGAACTGGTTACCGAAGCGTCCATGCGTGCTGGCACCATCATTAGAGAACTGTGCAGCAAGCACCACCTCACTGACATTCTCATTGGCACCATTAGGCTCTGTATAATCCCACAGTTCCTGGAAGTTCTGGCACAATGGGTGGGCAGCTATTACTTCCTTACCGTACTTGATGACAGCATCCAGGTCGGCATCCTTGTACTGAGCATTCCAGCTATCATGCAATTCAGAGGCACGATACAGATGAGCCTTTGCCAGGAAATGGGCAGCAGCCGACTTAGTTAGGCGACCAACCTGCTTTCCTTCTGGAGATTCAGGCAACAATTCGTATGCCTTCTGGAAATCAGAAATAATCTGGGCAAAGCACTCTTCCTCGCTATTACGAGTATAAGTATAATTAATCTTACCATTGCTTGGCTCCAGCTTCAAAGGCACACCTCCATACTGCTTTACCAGCTCGAAATAAGCAAAAGCACGGAGGAAGTAACCCTCACCCAAACGGTTGTTGTAAGTGCTCACCTTCTCACCATAATATAATGGAGTATTCTGGATGACAAGATTGGCTGGTTCTACGAGACCATACATATTGTCCCACAATGGTTGGTTGGCAGCAGTTTCACCCGAGTTCAGGTCGGTGCTGTATGCATTATAAGAGGTGATGTTGTTGGCACCACTGGTAAACTCATCGATACCCATACCATAGAGATAAATACCCCAGATATAGTTATACTTAAACTTCAATTTCTGGTAAGCACCCGTTACCAGGTCGTCAATACCTTCCTTAGTCTGGAAATAAGCCGTACCTTTCTCAGTAACCAGCTTCTCGTCAAGGAACGAATCACTACAAGAAGTAACAGTTCCTAAAGTTGCACCTGCAATCAGTGCTGCATATAATATTTTGTTTGTCTTCATGATGTATCTGTATTTAGAATCCAATGTTTAATCCGATAACCCAGCTCTTGATGGTTGTACCAGAACCATAAGAAGTAGAGTTGTTATCATAACTCAAGAGGTCGGTATCAAGCCACTTACACTTCTTATAGATAGTGAATGGGTTCATAGCCTGAACATAAACCTTGAGATTGCTCATACCCAACTTGCTGGTCATATTCTTAGGGAAGGTATAACCCAGAGAAATGTTACGCATCTTGATGTACGAACCGTCCTGATAGTTCATTGAGCCAGAAAAAGTATCGGCATTCTGTCCCTGAGAACCTGGAGAGTAATACTCGGCATCCTCATTGATATCCTTAATCCAATAATCCACATCACGCATAGCATACATACCACCGAGGGTTTCTGCACCCTTGGCTACAGTAAACTTCCAACGGGCATAGATGAAGCAAGACAACTCGAAGTTCTTGTAGCTGAAGGTATTGTGCCAACCGCCTGACCAGCGTGGACGAACCTTACCTACAATCTGACGGTCGTTGGCGTCAATCTTGCCGTCAGGATTTACATCCTTCACCTTGATCTGACCCGGCTTGCGACCAAACTTGGCAGCTTCTTCTGCCTCAGAGGTCTTCCAGATTCCATCATATACATAGTCGTAGTAAACACCGATTTCCTCACCTACGAAGAGACGGTCGTTTACGTTCTCCTTCACGCCATTGTTCAACTTATCCACACGGTTGCGGTCGATGGTCCAGGTAAGACTGGTATTCCATTCGAAATTCCTGGTCTTCACAGGGATGGCATTCAACTGCAGGTCAACACCCCAACCGGAAGTCTCACCTACGTTGGCAAATGTGCTGGTATAACCGGTGAGAGATGGGATGGTGGTAGCCAGAATCAGGTCGGTAGTCTTGTTGTGATAGTAGTCAACACTACCACTGATACGGTTGTTGATGAAGCCGAAGTCGAGACCTAAGTTCCACTGCTTGGTCTTCTCCCAACCGAGGTCGAGGTTCGCCATCTTGTTAGGATTCTTGGCAGAAGCATCAGAAGGCAAGTAACCCACTGTAGGATCCATACTGCCCCATGCATAGTAGTTGCTCTGAACAGCACCCTGAGTAGCGTATGCAGATACAGCATAGTTACCGGAAATACCATAACCCAGACGAAGTTTCAAATTGCTTATGAAATCAGCCTTCTGCATAAACTTCTCCTGATCAATACGCCAACCAAGAGCTACAGATGGGAATGACGCCCACTTATGACCATCAGACAACTGAGAAGCACCATCGGAACGAACACTGGCTGTCAACATATACTTGTCTGCATAGGTATAGTTCACACGAGCCATGTAGGAAGCAAGCGAAGTTTCAGTCAGCCCCGTAGAATAAGCCTGCGGATTTCCCAAAGAACTTGTATTCCACCAAAGCTCCTCTGCACTCGCTACATAAGCCTTGATATTACCATTCTCTGAATGATATTTGGATGCACTCTGCAAAAGGGTCACGCCGATACGATGGTTCTTTGCAATAGTCTTATTGTAGTAAACCAGGTTATCGAGTGTCCATGACACCTTGTTGGATGGGTTATATTGAGCAATGTTTCTGCCATCACCATTGATACCATCGGCTGCATTGGCGATGCCCAGGCGATAGTACTGAAGTTCTGGACCAAACTGGATACGATACTGCAAGCCCTCCAATGGCTTCCATACCTTACCGAAATCAAACTGAGCGTAGGCACTGCCGTTGATACGGAAATTGGTACGCTTGTTGGTATTATATTTCAGCTCATCAATAGGGTTGATCACGTTCACGTTGTAAGCCCAAGGGTTTCGGATATAGTTACCGTCAGAATCGTAAGGCACTGTCCATGGAATCATGGAGTTCAATGCATTATAATAATCACCAGGTCCCGTTACAGACTTAGAGAAGTTATAACCATAGTTCTGGGTACCGTATGAAGCATTCATGGTGAAGCCCAATGTCAATGGAGCTACTGGTCTAGCCTCGAAAGATGTATTCAGGGTAAAGCGCTGATAGCTCTGGCCTGGCTGTACGCCCTTCTGGTCTAAATAGCCAAATGAGCCATAACCCTTGAACTTATCTGTACCACCAGAAGCACTGAGTGTATGCTCATGGGTGATACCGGTCTGCTTACCATGAGAAGCCCAGTCGTAAGAGCCTACCAATTCCGGATGATAAGTACCATCTACCCAAGCCTGGTTGATATTCGCCCAGCTGTCTGCCTGACCGCCGAAAAGCTTCACATCACCCTCATAATTAGGAGCAAAGTCTTGGTTTTTATCACCATAGAGTCCCTGATTATATGCAGCCAGTCGGGCATAGTCTATCCACTGTGTGGCATTCATCATCTTGGTTACATCGTGGAGTGTAGAGAAGGTTACGGTACCTGCATAGTTCAAGGTAACCTTGCCTTCCTTACCCTTCTTGGTAGTAACGAGCACAACACCGTTGGCACCACGTGCACCATAGATAGCGGTAGCAGAAGCATCCTTCAATACCTCGATGCTCTCGATATCCTGAGGGTTGATATTCTCGATACCACCGTTCTGGATAATCATACCGTCTACTACATAGAGAGGAGCACTGCTGGCACCGATAGAGCGCTGACCACGGATGGTGATGCTACCTACTGTACCAGGACGCTGGGAGTTGGTGATATCCACACCGGCAGTCTTACCCTGCATACCCTCCAGGGCATCCTTTACAGGCATCGCTGTCAGGTCCTTTGAATCCAGGTGAGCCAAGGCTCCGGTCACATCGCTCTTGCGCTGCACACCATAACCTACTACCACGACTTCATCCAAAGCCTTGTTATCTTCCTGCAATGTTACCTTCAGATCGCTCTTTCCGGCAACGCTTATCTTTTGGGCAATATAGCCGATATATGAGATTTCCACAGTAGCATTCTTTGGCACATTGGTCAAAGTAAAGTTACCATCTAGATCAGTTACGGCACCTGTGGTTGTGCCTACTACCTTAACACTGGCGCCAATGACTGGCTCGCCCATGTTATCTACAACTGTACCTTTTACTGTTTTAGCTTGCTGTACTACATTTGTAGCCGCATTCACCTGAGTTGCTCCTACAGGGGAGAACATCAATGCTGAGCAAAAAAGAGTAACAGGCAAAACAGACTCTTTAAAAAATAGTTTGTTGTCCATGTCTTATTACGTTTTTTGGTTTATTTGTTATTATTTCGGTTGCAAAAGTACACTAATTCTTGCCAACAATACTTAATATTTTGGCTATTCACCCTTATTATTTGACATTTATTAGTTTTTTGCCATTTTCGTTCATGTTCAAGCTTCAGAAGGGAGGGAGGAAGGGGAGTGTTCAGGAGTTAAAGGAGTTAAGGAATTAAGGAGTTAAGACGTATGTCTTGCTGCTTAAAAAACTACGCCAAAAAGACTATTGTCTTAACTCCTTTAACTCCTTAACTTCTGAACACTTCTGAACCTGCGAAACTTCTATATATATAATTAAGGTGTACCCCCCGGCTAGATGATGGTAATCCAGACGGATTCACCCTTTCCCCTCGCTTCGCCGATGCACTTCTTCAGGCGATGCAGCCAGATGCGGGAGTTCACCACCATGCCCTTCAGCCTGTTCTCGCCCACCAGGATGCAGCCCTGGGTATCGTCGGGATAGTTGCCGGCATGGATGCGGACGCCCTCAAAATCGGGCACACCCTGAAGATACGGCAACCACTCCTTGAAACGGGGCGATAGGGTAACGAGCAGAGGATAGGTGCCTTCGGGTATGGCGGTATGTCCCTTCATCTTCTGCGCCTTCTTGCCCGATACCCTGCCCAGGCGCACGTTCTCCTCCTCAGGCTGCAGTTCCACGCCCTTCAGATTGCGCCACGTCGGCTCCAGGGTATCGCAGAAATAGTTCTCCTCCGACAGCAGCTTGCCGTCTACCGTGTGTTCAAACCATCGCTTCAGCTGGGGATGCGCCCAAGAGGAATGCACCTTCCGCTCTACCTCCTCATCCTTCAGGATAAAGAGGCGTCCGATGGTATAACTGTTCTTTTTAGCTATACGCTTCAATACAATTTCCATAAATTTCAATTAATTAAAGTTTAGGAATCAAGCTCCTGACCGTCATGACGGTATTTGAGCTTCTTAAAACTGTAACTTCTGTAACCGTAACCGTTTTTGCCGTCCTCAGATTCCATGCGCACGATATACTTGCGATAAATCCATTGCTTGATGACGTTCTTGCAGCCCTGCGCTTTCAGTCCGTGTTCCAGACGGATGGCTTCCAGCTGCGGTTCGGTGAAGACATCGGGCAGAAGCTGCAGGATATTCTCCGGTCCTCGCTTTGAACTCTTCTCTGCAGTGCTCGCCTCCTTGGCTATCATATCCCCGAAGAAACGCATCTTGCAGTAGAGGTCGTAGCGCTCGCTCCAGCGGATGAAATCCTCTATCTCCGGCTCCCATCTGTAGCCGTTTGCCACATAGAGCACGCACGCCTTCAGATAGGCGATGACGTTGGCACGGAACGAGAAATTCTCGAAGATGCGGTTCTGCGAGGTACGGGAAAACTCGGCATTCTCGTTCTTCAATACCTCGGCAAGCCGATACGCCTCTTCGCATTCCACCAGCCCCGTTGCCATACAGAGATTTTCGATGTAGGGCTTCAGGGCTTTTCTGAATTCATCATCGTAGGTTCCATATACCGGGATGTCCTCACCGATATCACGCTCCGGAATGGTACTGAAATTGATACGGCTCAGCGGACCGTCGGTCAACACCTTTGAGAAATAGCGCTGCCCCTTGTCAATGGTGGTGGAAGCATTCCAGTTGAAACGGATGGTGACACGCTCGGTTACGCTCTGGGTTCCCACACGAGTCTGACCATATTGATTATCTGGGTCGAAAGCGAGACACATGATGCGGAACTGCTGATTGCCGATACCCTTCAAAGCATCAAACTGGTCAATCTCATTGAGCGAAGTATAAAGAAAATGTTCCTTTGCTTCAGCGGTACGCATCACGAAGGCTGGGTTGGTCATGTCGGCATCAATCTCCTGGATGATGAGGTTTTCGGGGCGCTTGCGCTTGTCCTTGTTGGCACCCTTGCGCATCATTTCGTCCTTCCATTCCTTCTCACGTTTCAGGTTTTCAGCATCTCTTTTGCGGATATCCTCCATGATGAAATCGATAGGTTTCTGCACGCAGCTCTTTCCTGCTCCGGTGCCGGCAAGCAGCACGCTTGACAAGGTTGCCTCATGCTCCACGTTGTCGATATATCTGAATCTCGTCTGCCACAGATGGGTGGCGAGAGGAGGGAAGATGGCGCAAGCCACGGCTGGCTGATAAATCTCCGGTGTCTTCGAGATAAGTAACTCCACCAGCTTCGGCAGCTTCTTCGGCATCGGTGGAGGGGCGGGATACTCTTCTTCGTTACTTTGAACTCCGTTACTTTGAACTTGGAACATTGAACTTTGAACTGTATGATTACCCGCCAGGCGTTCACGTTCCGGGGATTTGCAATCCCCGGCAAGCAAGCTCTTAGCCGCCTGCTCCGCCAAGGCATTTACCCGAATCACGTCTCTAGAGAAAGGCTTGGAGCTATCCCCATATTTCGAATAGAAGTCATGAATCAGCTGATGGCAGTCAGGTTCCTGATAATAGCTTGGCATCTTCTCTGCCACCACCTTCATCAGCTCCTCTTCGCTCATCACTCGTGATGCTCCGGCACTCATGATGGCGAGCAGGGAGGAATGTCTGGACCCCACGGTGTCAATATTCATCCCCTTCAGTCCCGCAGATTCTTGAAACAGGTCGAAGGCTATCAGATTCTTCTCACTGGCAGAACCTGCTTCTGAGGCTGCCAATCTGCCAGCATTCTGAGCATCTCCAGCAGGGCTGAGATGAGAATCAGCAACACGATTGCTATCACCAGGTTGGGCAGGCTGAATAGCAGAGCCAGAAGAAACAGCGTTATCGCCACTAGTGCCCGGAAATCTATTGTCTTCACTTTGAACATTGAACTTTGAACATTGAACTTTATGATTACTTTGAACTTTGAGATTTGAACTTGGAACTTTATGATTACTATCGCTAGGTATTTGCCCCTGAAAGTCCCCCGCCAGGCGTTCCGGGGATTTGCAATCCCCGGCAAGCAAGCTGTAGCGAGCCGTCCCCTTACCGTCAATCGTAAGCCCACGCTTCAAGAAAGCCTCTCTACGGGCTTTCAGCTCCTCTGCGGGCAGCACCCCATACCAGTCCTTGGAGCGGTAAATCTCCGAGTCTTTATCCGTGATATAGATCATTCTTTCGGGCGAGATGCAGCTCTCATCATAAGGCACGCCCAGCGCCTCACAATACGCCTTCTGCGTCTCCTCGATGGTCATCCCTATCGGCATGCGGATGTCGATATGCAGCTTATTTTTTGCAGAATACTCCAGGTGCAGCAGCATCCCTTTCCAGATGCTGTCGCTGCAGTTCAGCTCGCGCGCCTTCTCCAGCGCCTGCTCCACAAACTCCTTATCATCCACATCCACGGTAGTCTGAAAAAGGAAAGCCGTAGGGTCAGCATTGCTCTGCGATCTACGGTTTTTCAGAAAACGGTAGTAGTGAGCACAACGGAAGGGCAACTGCCCCTTAATTCTCTGTCGTGCCTTGGCGAGCTGGGCATCATCAGTCCTGTCCACGCTGCGAATGGACTTCTCGCCACGAATCTGCAGCACCATCTCGTGCAGCCATGGCAGCGAGATGGTCTTGTCATAAGCTGAGAGCGGCTGGCAGCTTGCGCTGCCCTTATTCCCCCCTCGGAACCCATTGAATGCAATCCAATGTTGCATCGTTTCATTTTTCATGTCCATAATAATATTAAAAAGAAATTAACGCCAAAGCCCCCCTCCTCCAGAAGAAAGCCCCTCCAGAAGGAGCAAGGAAGGAGCGAAGAAGGGAGCCGAAGAAGGAGCAAGGAAGCCCCCTCTGAGCCACCGTTCCAGGCGTTTCCAACGCCTGGTCCCCTTCCTCAAGTCCCCCGCCAGAAGCAGACCCCCTCCTTCTTTACCCCAGGCTCTTCACCTCGTACATCTCCGCGAGCTCCCAGTAACGATGCGCCAGGTCGTGAATAAACTTCCTGCCCTTTTCGGTCCATACCAGATAGGTATGCGTCAACGCCTTGCCCATCTTCTCCTTTCTTCCGTCGCAGTTCGGGTCCAGAAAGGCTTGATAACGGGTGCGGCTCTTCGCCAGTCCCATGTGCGCATACTCCGCATAGAGCAGATACTGCCCACTCTGGTAATACTGCACATGCAGCGCACAGAGCGAGCGGTTCAGTTCCTGCGCCGTGATACCCAGCTCCTTCGCCACCTGGGTGGTGGTGAAGCACGAAACGGAATCCAGCACATTGTCGCTGTAAATCGCCTTAGGCAGAAGCCCGTCCACCTGCTTCTCCAGGTTGATGACGTTCTCGCCCTGGATAGAAGCCCATCTCGTCTGCTCATCCAGCACTCCGTTGAGACGTCTGATCTCCACATCCTGCTCGTCGATGAGTTTCTTGTCAAGTCCCAACTGCACTTCCTGCTGATGCAGCAGTTTCTTCTGCTGCTCCAGCAGCATCTCCTTTTCCTTCAGGGTAGCACGGAGAATCTCCTCGGCATTGCGAATCATCTCCTCCTCGCTCTCCCCTTCATGCACCGGGATATAACCGCCCGTCTTGCGAATCTGAGGCAGCACCACCGAGGTAACCCAATCCTTGAACTTCAAAGCCGAAGCCAACTTAGAACCGAGCACCAGGGCATAAAATCCGCTCTCGTTGACGAAGTTCATCTGCACGTTCTGCACCTTTCCTTCAGAAACGCCAAAACGATTTTTGACAGTTCTAGCAATGCGGTATTTCGCCGTATCGCTAGACCTAACATGCTGTCTTACAGCGTCTGTAGCTCTCTTATATCCCAGCGCATCACACAAATCCTTAGCACAGAACCAAGGCTCGCCCTTCTCATCAGTAGCGGTACGAACCATTCCGAACTCCGGATTTTCAAACACACACACAGGTGCAGCCATCTTCTTATTTTTAGAAGACTGTGCACCACACTTGGCAGGGCTAGCAGCCTTGCTGCCCCCCACCTTCTGATTCATTAAATTTGTCATAAATAATAAAATTAAATGTAAATAATTGAACTTTTCGCAAGTCAGCCCCTTAGAACATATCATAAAGTTCAAAGTTCAATGTTCAATGTAAAAAAAATAATTGTATCAACCTTGTCAAAGAACGATGGGCTGATACGCTGCGCCACTTACAACATGGCAGGAAACCTATCCCAGCAACCTGGCGATAGGAAACGGAAAAGCCCCAGACCTCAGAACCGGTATCGTTCTGAAATCTGGGGCAAATGTACGGCGATATTTTGGATAAAAAATGGGGCGTACCCGTACGGTCGTACTAGTACTACTTACCCAAAAGCCGCATTATCGTAAATATTCTTTGATTTTTTCACCAAAATCCAATATAGAAGGCATAGAAAGCGCATCATTATAACGGGTTCTCATCACAGAAGGCTTCATATTCCAAAATCTCGAAAACACCTTCCATACATTATTTATCCCCAATGCAACGGATATCTGAAAAGCAAGATATGCTTTCTGATAATTGGAAAGATTGAGTGGTTGGAAATTCTCATCTAAAATCTCCTCCTTATATAATCTCATCAGGATTCTTGCCGCCTTCTCACTCTTTAATTCTTCAGGCAACTGAGGGATAAAAGGCAGAAGCGGCATAACTTTCTGAGAAAAACCAGATTTATCTTCTCCTTTATCCTTACCTTCATTCACTTCCTCAAAGTCAGCTTCATTGAGATTGCTATCTGATGAAGAACCAGATGATGCTTTATCAGAAGACCCACCGAAGATGTTGTTACCAAAATGCCAATCTGGTGCATTTTCGAAATTAACATTTAAGTTTATTGTCATCATTCTGCAGATTAACTAGTTGTTGAACACTTGTAGTCATCTCCAACATGCGCTTGCCGTTGAGAGAAACTACGATACATACACTCAGGCTGATTACGCCTAAATTAGAAAGCGCAATCAAAAGAAATAAAATTGTTTTAGTCATAATACTCCCTTATTAAATCTCTTTTATGAAGAAGTGACTAAAAACTACCCTTAGCTAGTTAGAGAAGGTAGCCCTCATGATTTTCACGAGGTGAGGCAGCTATTAGACGTCGCTGGCGATACCAGCAGCACCTCAAGAATTCATGTAATTACTTTCATTTATCAATTTTTAAGTTTTTGTTGTTGTTTATGTTATCTTTTACCTATTTTACTGGGCCTGATTCACAATACTGACGGAGATCAACTTTCTTCCTAATCAAATCTTTCACCTTTTCGGCTCCAGGTCCATAGATTTCTTCATATTGTCTTTGCAGTTGCTTAATGCGTGCAAGTCTTTCGTCTCTATCCTTGATATGCTTTTTAGATTTGTAGTTGTCGACTGCCTCATGTTCAACATGAAGATAGTGACCTATTACATAGCAGAATTTTGCAATGGTTTCAAACTTTATGTTAGGATCGAAATCTAGGAATTTCCGAATCGTATCATAAGCAACATGAAAATCCTTCACGATTGATTTTCGGGGAGAAATATCCTCATCAATCATGATACCGAGAAGAGTTCCGATGCTCTCGATATAAGCTAATTTCACCGACCGGATAGCCAGAGATTCTGTATTTTCTGTTTCTGTTGTCTTTACAGCCATTGCTAATTTTATTTTATTCGTGTAAAATTAGCAATAATCGGCGGAACCCGCAAGCGTTTTACGTCTCCTTAGGACGTAAAAAGAGTGCTACTTTTTTAATGATTCTCAGAAAAGTATACAAAAAAAGGGAGAAAGTGCGCAATTATAGCATCACTTTCTCCCCTTACCTATTCTTCTCCTGTAATGAGATTTACCACCCTGGTAAATGTTATACCCGTAGGTACTTTTTCTCCTTTACTTCTCAGGTACTTCACCAGTTTCTTCTTTGCCCAGTTGAGTCTTTGATCTCTGTCTTTATAGATACTCCTAAGATAATTCATCTTAGCCGGAAGCGTTTTCAGCATTTCCCGCAGTTCTTTCGGATTGCCGTACTCTGCCCTTTCATCTTCCATCTCCTTGATTCGAGCCTTTAAGGCCTCATTTTCCTCCACCAGCTGGTCATAATGGTGGAGCAAGTTTTTTACCTGCTGCTCGTAGGGCAGGTCTTTGTTCATTTTATACATAAGCAACACTTTCTAGAATTGCCTTACATATACCAGGAAGACAATATTCTTTCCAGTAAAGCACGAGCATAGAGTATAGCTTCCTCTTCAGGAACTTCACTTCGCTCATCATACCCCCAGTCATTCACAAACTCGGCTCTTACGATAAATTCAGCCTCCTCTCTTTTAAAAGATTTAGCCCACTTGGAGAACTCAGGCGCATTCTCCGCCTGAGCTCCATGGATAAAGTCTGTAATATAAGTAACCAACCAGTTACTCAATTCATTCATTTTAATCGTTTTCATATCTACTTTATAATATCAATAGTTCGTTAATAATTCAATAATGTGCTAAGCAGCTATACGCTGTAAGCACGAGAGATCTTTGAAAATCTTGCTAATTAAAGTTCGGTTCGGGGTGTACCCACTTG
>NZ_JBQKLN010000060.1:0-22680 GCF_052116205.1 Prevotella sp. Sow4_E9_plate
TTCAAAATTATTTTGCAGGCAAAATTAAGCAAAATAATTGGAACAGCCTAATTTTAAGAGGTAAAAAGAAATAAGGAATGATATAAAAAAGCAAAACGAGCCTTATTCCTACGAATAAAGCCCGTTTCTGTGTTGTTTTCTATAAATAGATGCTTTATTTCAACCCGTCGGCATCGCCGGTGGTCTTCAATCCGTTGCTCTTTTCTCTAGGGGTGATATTCACTTTCTTTGCTACGGTGTTCTCGATGAGATTGGCATCGAATGCCATCTTCTTGTCGGTGCAGGTGACTCGTGAACTGATGCAGCAAGCGCCTTCCATGCCTTGTCCATCGCTTTCTGATAGGTGGCTCTAGGAAGAATGCCCTGCTGAACCCCCCATTCGATGAAATACTTGCGGTCGCCCATTTCCTGGATATGGAAGTGCTTGCGATACCACATAATGGTTGTTTTGTTGCGTTATTAATTTCTCTTGCAAAGATAATGCAAACGAGCGCAATGTAAGCTTGCTTACAAATTGCCGAGTGCAGCTTATCTTATGCAAAGATAAATAAAACAATTAGTTTTTGATATGTGATATTGTACAAACTTATGTGTTCTCGTATATTATTATATATTGGTTCTTTTTATATGTAATCTACGATAAACTCGTAACAATATATGTTTTAGTATTACGAAAAGCTCGTAAAACGTTAAAATATAGCTGAATTTATGTTTTTTAACGTAGATTGTTTTGTGTTTATACGAAAAGTTCGTAGATTTGCAGCGTGATTTAGAAACAAGAATGTTGAATTTAAAAGAATAAAGATAGAAATATGGAAAAGCTGACGAATCAGGAAGAAGATATTATGCTTCGGATATGGCGATTGGGACGATGTGCCGTGAAACAGATTATGGAACTGTTGCCAGAACCTCGTCCACCTTATACTACAGTGGCTTCTATTGTGAACAATCTGAAGCGCAAGGAATATGTCAAGGCGGAGCGGGATGGTAAGGGGTATGTCTATTCTCCACTCATTGCCGAGAGCGATTACAAGCGGAAGTTCCTGTCGGGTTTCGTGAATAATTACTTCAAGAATTCCTTCAAGGAAATGGTTTCCTTCTTTGCCAAGGACGAGAAAATCAGTCCCGAGGACCTCAAGGATATCATCCGTGAAATTGAGAGTTCGGAAGAATGACTCGAGAACTTTGAAGAATAAATCAAGCTTTCGGAAGAATAATTATTAAGTTCATTTCAAACAAAAATCGAAACTGTATGGCAATATATCTTATAAAAATCAATGTAGCCCTGATGCTCCTTTATGGATTTTATCGCCTCACGGTGAGCCGCGATACTTTCTTCGGTCTTCGCCGCCTTACCCTCTGGCTCATTTATGCCGTTGCCCTGATGGTTCCGGCACTCAATCTGGAATATTGGGTGCGCGATACACCAACGATGGCGAGTATGGCGAATGTATATGCCGACACGTTTTATCCCGTGGTGGTTGTAAAGGCTCAGGCTCCCAGCATAACCTGGATAGATATGCTGCTGGGTATCTATTGGGCAGGAGTTGTCGTTCTCTCATTGCGTTTGGTATGGCAGCTCTTCAGCATCATCCGCCTTGCGGTTATTTCCCGGAAGCAGGAGGTGGAAGGCATTACGGTACATCTTCTCAGAGGCGAGGGGAGTCCGTTCTCCTTCTTCCGCTGGGTGTTTATGTATCCATCTACCCTGGAAGGCAAGCAGTTGCACGAAGTGATGGTTCACGAGTGCACCCATGTTTCGGGTCTCCATTCCCTGGATACCCTCTTCTCCGAGCTTTTCTCCATCGCCTGCTGGTTTAATCCGTTTGCCTGGCTGATGAAGCGGGAAGTAAGAATGAATTTGGAATATTTAGCCGATGAAAGTGTATTATCTGATGGCAACGCGCGCAAATCCTATCAGTATCACCTTCTAGGTTTGGCATATCGACAGCCGAATGAATCGACCAAGATTGCCAATAATTTTAATTTATTACCTCTTAAAAAAAGAATTAAAATGATGAACAAACGTAGAACCAGTGAAATAGGCAAGGCGAAGTACCTCCTTTTCGCACCTTTAGCAGGAGCGTTGCTTATGGTGAGCAACATCGAGAGTGTGGCTCGTGAGATTGGCGAGCAGATTCCGGAAGTAGCCGAGGTTCAGCAGAAGGCTGAGCAGGCTCTGAATGCTGATGTGGTTGTGGCGAATCCGACGGCTGAAGAAGCAAAAGCTGCCGCAGAAGCCAAAAAGGCAGAAGAAGCTAAGGCTGCTGAATTGGCAAAGTCGGAAGCTGAACAGAAGGCGGAAGCAAAGGCTTCTGATGCGACAGCCCCAGCCGATACAACCAAGAATGTGGTTCATGACGTAATAGAGACAATGCCGCAATTTCCTGGTGGTCAGGGAGTAATGATGAAGTATCTGGCTGCAAACATCAAGTATCCGGCTTCCGCCGTCAAAGCCAAAAAGCAGGGCCGTGTGATTGTAACCTTTGTCATTCAGCAGGATGGTAGCGTTGCCAAAGCCCGAATTGCAAGATCTGTAGATCCAAAACTGGATGCTGAGGCTTTGAGAATCGTGAAGGCGATGCCTAACTGGATTCCTGGTACACAGGATGGTAAACCGGTAAACGTAAAATATGCCATCCCTGTTGTATTCTCTCTTCAGAAAGATGTAACCCCAGGGAAGAAAGAAGAAAAATAGAATATCAATTTCGGGTTATAAAACAACTCAATAAAAAAGAGCATAAATCTCAACTCAATAAAAAAGACCATAAATCTCATCTCAGCGATAGGGTATGTATTCTCTATTGCCATGTAGAATGAAAAGGGCGGTTTTCTTGCGTGATGCAAGAAGCCGCCGTATGCGGAACCGCATGTACGGTGGTGTGAGAGGTCGGTAAACATGAAAATAGGAGATAAACACCTATGATTAGTGTTTACCTCCTACTCGATTACTTCATTTTCTGCATCATCAGGCGTGATTTTTCCTTAGCCAAGGCTTGCATATCCACGGCAACATCGTCTTCATCTACGATTTCCACGCCCGTCATTGTTTCTATCACATCCTCCATGGAAACTACGCCGCGAAGGCATCCGTATTCATCTACAATAATGGAGATGTGCTCTCGCTTTTCCAACATCTTTTCCCAAATCTGATATATCGATTCATCCTCGTTGAAGGAAAGTATCGAGCGCATCAGCTCGGATAATCGGGTTTGAAATTCATCGTCTGAAACCGATTTGAGAACTACATCCTTCAGGATGTAGCCCACGATATAGTCCTTATTGTTATCATATACAGGAATGCGTGAGAAATTCCACTTCTTCTGTTCGTAAAACTCCTTGGTGGTTAGATGCATATTAGCAGATTCTACCACGATGGATGGTGTCATCACCTCTTTTGCCTTAACTCCAGCCAGACGGATGCAGCTCTTGATGATCTTGCTTTCCGATTCTCGGAAGATGCCTTCTGTGGTTCCTACATCTACCATGGCCGAAACCTCTTCGCGGCTCATGGAAGCCTGGTGGCTCTTAGGCGTGAATACCTTTGTGATAAGTTCTGAGAGCAGTACCAGAGGGTAGGTGATGAAGATGAGTACCCGGATAATCTTGGTGGATGGCATTGCCAGCGAGCGCCAGTAAGAAGCACCGATGGTCTTCGGGATGATTTCTGAAAGCACCAGAATCAGCAAGGTGAGAATGGCGGAAATGATACCGAAGTATTCTTCGCCAAAGAGTTTGATAGACTCGGCACCCACGCCGGCAGAGCCGATGGTGTGGGCGATGGTGTTGAGCGAAAGAATGGCACCCACAGGGCGATCTACGTTGTTTTTATACTGTTTCATCAACGAGGCAGTCTTGTTGCCTTGATTCTCCTTCATCGAGATAAACGACATCGGAGTAGAAAGTAGCACCGCCTCCAGGACGGAGCATAAAAAGGATAGTGACAGAGCACCTAAAAAATATAATATGATTAAACCCATGTAATTTTTAATTCGTTAATAATATGTTATCTCAAACAAGATAGGTATTATTTCCGAAGACTGCAGTTGAGAATGTAATGGGGTACATTACATCTGTTTTGATTCGATATGATCGTATTGGTAAATATCATCACAATTATATTCTATTTTTCTGCAAAGATATGGATAAAACTATGAATTTGATATTATTTTGTTGAATATTAGTGTGTTGTAATATGTTTTTAGTAAATATTTGTAAAGGATGTGTTGAAAAATGCCGGAAAAAGCCCCATTCCAGGGCTGTTCCGGCATCATTTATCTATATTCAGAAAATTTATCTTACAACACATTCTCTACTCAAGATTGAGGTACTTACCTCATTCTTGAGTCGAATATATGCTAACATATACTTTTCTACAATTAATGCTTCACAAGTCTCACACCATAAATCTGTCCAACCTGCTTGCCCTTTTGAGCCACAAACTTCACTCTAATTTCCTTCTTGCCCTTAACAAACTCTGAAGGAATGGCATAATCAACGGTCTTAAACTGTGTAGTACGCCAGCGATGACTGTTGTTCACGCTGCAAAGCAACTTGTCGTTGACATAAATATCAAACTCACTTGTACGCCACTCATCCTGTCCCCAGAACTTAAGCTGAAGGCTAAGATTAGTCTCTCCCTTGGTCTGCATCAGATAGCTGAAATAATGACCATCCTCTGCATCACGGAAGAAGATACCTTCTGTATTACCCTTGCTCGAATCATCTGTCTCCATACGATGGTCGGTCTCCGGCTGTTGTTCTCCAGGGCTCACCTTATCCACAGTTCTAGCTTCCAAAGCCTGACGGGCTTTTTCTTCATCAGCCAACTTCTGCATATAAGCCTTGTAATCATTCTCGCCGAGTGCCAACCAATACATCATATATCGAGAATCATGAATCTCGAAGAAAGGCTGCAGTTCACCATTGATAACATTCTCCATGTGGGTGGCGAGTTTGAAATGCAAAGGTTTATCTGGGATAGGCTTCAAGTCCTTGGCGATGTCATTCAGATGCTTAGGCAGAAGGATAGGAGCCTTGTCGAGCGGCAACTTCATACCAGCAGCATATTGTCCGAAACGACTATCGTCAGCTATGAGCGAACGCATATCCTCTGTGCCACTCTTCATGCCGAGCAAAATAGGACCATACATGATGGCTACATATTGAGGAACATTGATCATCGGCTTGATAGAAGCATGCATAGGCATGGAGATTTCGACCTGGTCACCTTTCTTCCACTTGCGCTTGATACAAACGAAACCATTCTCTTCATAGCAGTCAACGACAAAGCCTACTCCCTTCACTGTAAAGTTATCACACCATAAAGGTTTGCGAATCTTCAAGGTGAAGACACCTTTTCCCTTAGTTACCTCTATGTTAGATGTCTCAGCGTATGGGAAAGCTGTCTGTTGGCGAAGCACCATCTTCCGTTCCTTCCAGTTCAATTCGGAAGCCACGAAGAGATTCACATAAAGCGCATCATCCTCAGTCTTCATCCCCTTGTCGTGCGTCCAGATAAACTGTCCATACTTGCCATGGTCTTCCATACCTGTTCCCACGCAACACCACATTGCCTTGTTAGGTGCAGAATAATTGCGATAATGACGAGGACGAGCAGAGGTGAAATACACATAGCCTCCATGTTCTGGGTGCTGGGCAGAGAGAATGTGATTGAATATCGCCGTCTCATAGAAATCGCCATACATACCTTGATGGTTGACACGGTTCAAATCCTCGGTCAACTTCAACATATTATAGGTATTACAAGTCTCTGGTCCGTCGATATCGTTGACATAGTCTATGCAAGTTTCCTTAGTTGGGAAATGCTCACGACGGCTGTTTCCACCCAAAGCGAGCGAACGTTGGCGAGTCACTATTTCCCAGAAATACTCACTGGCATTATGATATTGCATATCATGTGCTAACTCTGCAATGCGTTGGTATCCGATAACCTTAGGAATCTGCGTGTTGGCATGCATATTGTCGAGACAATCCTTGCCATTCTCCATCGGAGCAAGCAACTGTTTGTGAGAGAAGCGACGAGCACAACTCAAATATTTCGCATCATAGGTGATGGCATAGGCATCGGCAAGCACCTCGTTCATGCCACCATGCTCATTGCCTAACATTTGCTCCATCTGCTCATCACTCAAGTCTGCGGTGATATCTACAGCCCAGTCACAGAACTTCAGAAAGAGGTTTTTCGCTTGTTCATTTCCGCAATAGAGCCATGCATCACGAAGACCTGCATACATTTTATGAATGTTATAGAAAGGTGCCCACGTACCGAAGTAAGGTCCGAAATCTCCTTTACTGAAAGCCGTCCACATCTTGGCACTATTCGGAACACCACCGATATAGTTATGGCACCAGGCTTCAGGACGCTGATTGTTGGCATCAAGCACCAGCTGGAGTTCGGATATCATATATTCCATGCGCTTGCGGCACTCCTCATTGCCTGTGGCCGCATTGATGGCAAGGGCCGACAGATAATGTCCGCCCACATGTCCGTCCAGTCCATCCCAGTTGGGATAAGAAGGTTTGCGAGGTTGCAAGCCTGCCTCCTTACGATACGGGGCCAGCATGCGGTCGCAATCATATTTCAGGAGCACCTTCACGTTCAAGTCGCGAGCATGCTTCAATGGTCCGTCCAGAAGGGTGATGTCGCCCAGCGGGAACTCATCCTTATAAAGTTTATCTTGCGCCACAACACCCAAGGCTGGAGCTATGCTCAACAGAGCAATTATCAGTTGTTTCTTCATTTTTTGATATTTTTTCTATTTAAATTCTTAATAAAGGAATGTATCTCTGTAAGTTACTGTTCCTTAATCATCAACAGCAGAGCATTACTCTATAAATGCAACAGGAAAGTTGGCTGATTTTACCGAAAGTAATCCTGTTGCACATACGCAATATATAATATACGCAAGTTGATATATATATATTCACTTACGAAATTTCAGTAACTTAGGAATTTATATCATTAAAATATTACTGCACTATTTTGTGCGAAATAAGATAAAAGTATTGATTCGCGCATAATAGTGCAGTATAATTTGTTAGTTTCTTCAAAAGATATCTTTTCTGGTCATTAATAAAGACTGAATTGTTGAAACCTCTTTAATAACCAGGATTCTGCTTCAGGTTTGGATTGGTCAGTATCTGACTGTTAGGAATTGGATATAAATCCTTTTCCTTACTACTTGCATCATGAGAGAACCAAGAGCGAGTAGAGAAGACTCCAAATCTGACCATATCCTGACGGCGACGTCCCTCCTGAGAGAATTCCCAACCTAGCTCGTCAAGCATTCTGCCATATTGAATAATTGCATGATCATGAGTTGACTTGACGTTGTCCCGACGACCGTAGTCATAACAACTGGTTTCCTGCAATTGCTCTCCAGTGACGATAGCCTTGGCTGGATGTTCCGTGAAGTTGCGCTCTCTTACTTTCGTTACAAGTTCCGCTGCTTCGTCTGCGTGCCCTGTTCTTAAGAGTGCTTCAGCTTTCATTAGATAAACATCAGCATATCTCAATAATGGGAAGTCGTTGCTCAGTCGGTTTGTTATACCTTCTGCATACTCAAACTTACCCCATCTCCATCCTTGGTTTTCGTCAGAATCATCAATACTGTTCACCTTGTTGACGTAATCAAGAGGCTTACCTTTCATATTACCCATTGTACAATATAAAACTCCGCCATTCTTGTCATATTGAGGACCAGAAATGAAATCGTCCTTCAAGCGCTGGTCATCAGGATCGAACGATTCAATGTATTGAGGAATTACACATGCACCACCCCATGGAGTGGCCTTGAAATTGTAGGTTGCCTGATTCTCAGGCTGCAAACTGTACATATGGAAATCGAATGCATTCCAGTCGGTAACATAAGTCTCGTCGAAAGGAAGTGCAAATATAATCTCCTTGCTGTTCTCATTATTGGTTACGAACACATTTTTGCGAACAGTTTCCATACTGTATTTTCCGCATTCCAAGACTTTGTTGCACGCCTCAATACACTTATCGTAATCCTTGTGGGTCCCATCACTGAATATCTCTGAGTTGAGATACATTTTGGCAAGTAAGGTATAGCCTGCCCATTTGTTGAATCGACCATAATACTCGTTATTTACTTCTTCAGACAAGTTTGGAATATTTTCGGTGAGTTCTTGAATAATAAACTCATATACCTCCTTACGGGTGCTTTGCTCAGGCAGGTAGCCGGCAGGTACGTCAAACTTGGTAATGATAGGTACATTGCCAAACAAATCGTCGAGCAGATAGTAATAGGAAGCTCTCAAGACCTTCAGCTCAGAGATGATGGTTGTCTCTCTGTCGCCCAGTTGAATCTGGCCCGATTCTATCTGGTATAGTACACGGTTGCATGCATTGATGCCATCATAAGTACGAACCCATGATTGCAAAGGAATATCATCCTCGCTGGTCCACTTATGCTGATGCATACGTTTGTAAACACCACCATCTACCCATCCGTTAGGGCGTGCTGGGATTACGTCCTGGTCGGTAGAAAGCATTTCTGCACGTGCCACACCATTCCACAGAAGCATCGTCTTTCGCCAAGACACATAGGCAGAAGACAATAATGATGCCACGTCTTCATCAGTTGGCTGAAAACCATCTGCTACGACATTTGTATAATTTGTATCTTTCAGGTCTGTGCAAGAAGATATGCCTAAGAGTGCAGCTGCACCGATAAGGCAAGTATATATAATTTTTGTTTTCATGACTTTATATCAATTGATTATCATTAGAATGTAACGTTCATACCGAAGGTGAATGCACGGGTATGAGGATAGCTGTCACGATTATCGTACGAAGGAGCCAAACCGGAAGTTGAAACCTCAGGGTCGATTCCTTTGTAGCCGGTGATAGTGATGGCATTATTGACAGATGCATATAGGCGAAGAGTCTTGATCCACTTGTTGATCTTGCTGAAGCTATAGCCCAAAGTAATATTGTCAATCTTCCAATAATCACCATTCTCAACATAATAGCTGTTAAATTCCTCAGAACACAGTGTGTTGAGTACAGCCTTGCCAAATACCTTGTCGTAAGCAGAGCGCAGACGGTTCCAGTCTTGGCGGCTTCTATTCTCATAGAACATTCTCATACCATTCATGATTTGGAAACCAAAGGCTCCTCGCATATTGATGGCAAGATCAAAGTTCTTGTAGCGGAACTGGTTGTTGAAACCAAGATACCATTTTGGTACTCCATTTCCCAGAATCTGCTTGTCTTCGAATGAATGTGTGAAATCATCGTAGTTCACACGATTGCCATTCTTGTCAAGATAGATCCATTTACCGCTCTCATCTACATCTACTACTTTGAAACCGTAAATGTCACCTACCTTATGACCTATACGTACGATGTGCGACTCGGTCTTGATAGGTTCTTCTATCCAGCCTGTCATAAAGTAATCTGAAGATGTCTGATAAAGGTCGTTTGATAAACTCTTTAACTTGTTGGAGTTGGTAGAGAACGTTATCGTGGTTTCCCACTTGAAGTCCTTGGTTCGTACTGGAATGGCATTCACCATGATTTCAAGACCATTGTTACTCATCTCGCCAACGTTAGCACGTGTAGTGGTGTAGAGATTTGGAGGAGATGGCACAGAATAGTCGTAGAGCAATCCCTTGATAAGGCGATAGTACCAGTCAACAGATACATTCAAGCGATAGTTCAAGATACTGAAGTCTGCACCAATATCATACTCATGCTTCTCTTCCCACTTCAACTTGTCGTTAGAATTCTGGGTAGGTTGCAATGCGCGAATCCACTGTCCATTATAGAGATAATAATCACCATAGCCCAGCAGAGGCACACCGAGGAACGACTGGCTAGGCTGTGAACCTGTAACACCATAACCTGCTCTCAGTTTGATATCATCGAATACTTTCTGATTCTTCATGAAGTTTTCTTCAGTAATACGCCATCCAAGCGACACACTAGGGAAGGTTCCCCATGGTTTTTCGGTACCAGCGAGCTGACTGGCAGCTTCATGACGAACACTGGCCATTAACAGATAGCGATTCTTATAGTTGTAGTTCAAACGTCCGAAGAAACCAATCAGGTTCGTATCAAGCCAATAGCTATATTCTGTTCCCAAACCTTCCTTCAAAGCCTGTCCTACACCGATATTATGCCAGCTATACAAATCGGTAGGGAAGTTGTAGTTACGTTCATACTGGTTGCTATAGGTACTTTCCTGATAGCTGTAACCTGCAAGTGCCTGAATTGTATGATTGCCAAAATTCTTGTGGAATTGTGCTGTCAACTCAACCAATTTCGTAACTGTGCTACTTCCACCAGTTGAAGCATAGCCGTTCATACCGTCGCGAACATTAGAGATATGCTTCTTGGTTTCATAATATCCACCTTCCTGATTAATCTTATCGTAAGAGAAGAGTGCATTGAAGGTAAGTTCCTTGATAGGAGTCAATGTGATATTTGAACTGAAGCGTGTCTGGGAAATCTTTTGCTCACCATCGCATTCATAGATACGTGAAACAGGGTTGTCATAGTTGAAGATACCAGTGTTCTCATGCCATGATCCATCTGCATTCTTGATAGGCTCTGTAGGATTGTGGATAAGGGCCTGGCGCCAGCTATAGGTATTGAAGCTACCGCCATCACTTGTTGCCGTATAACCAGTCTGATTGCCCAGCAACTGGAAGTTGAATCTCAACTTGTCATCAAACATAGAGTGGTTTACCTCTGCACGTCCCTGAAATTCCTCCTTGTCAGAGCGCTTGAAAATACCCTGCAGATTTCTGTAGTTGACATTGAAGATATAGTTCGTCTGTGCATTGCCGCCCTTGAAAGAGACATTGTGTACATGGCTCAGACCTGTGCGGGTAATGGCGTCTATCCAATTGGTATTATCGCCTAAATCCCAAGCTGCATCTCTCAATCCATCCTTGATCTGCTGGCGATAATCGTCCGCATCACAGAAGTCTGGCTTCTTGGCAATTGTAGAGAGACTGAGGTATCCGCTGTATTGTACCTCATTGATATTGTTGCCTTTTGATTTCTTTGTTGTGATGAGCACGACACCATTTGTGCCGCGAGATCCATAGATGGCAGCAGCAGAACCGTCCTTGAGCACATCAATGCTCTCAATATCCTCAGGTGCTACCGTGTTGAAATCTCCAGGTACTCCATCAATGAGAATCAGCGGATTGGTAGAAGCTCCCAGGATCGTGGTGCTTCCACGAAGTGATATTTCTGTACCGCCCACAGGGTTACCGCTAGGATTGGTAACTGACAGACCTGCTATCTTGCCTTGAATCAGCTGTCCTGCATCATTGATGGCACCTGCTGTGAAGTCTTCACTCTTGACACTACCTACAGAGCTGGTAATATCACCTTTCTTCTGGGTACCATATCCAATGACTACAACTTCATTGAGTATCTTTTTATCTTCTTCAAGCACGATAGAAAAATGATGCTGTTTGCCTACCGCAAATTCTTGCGTCTGATAGCCAATATAAGAGATTTGGAGGGTGTTGTCGTCTGTAACATCAAGAGTGAAGTTTCCGTCAAAGTCAGAAACAGTGCCTTCGCTCTGTCCTTTTACTCTTACTGTAGCACCAATGATCGGTTCGCCGGTTTCATCCTTGATGACACCGCGCACCTTTACCTTCTTGCCAGAAGTTTGGGCTTTCTGAAGAGGCTTGATGATAATGTAATTTCCCTCCAGCTCATAGGTACAGTTGGTTCCTTTGAGTAATTGGGTCAACATACCAAAAACATCATCACTTTTCTTGGATAATGTCACCGAACGGTTGGCATTTAACTGTGAGGAGTTGTAGGCAATCTTATACTTGGATGCCTTCTCAATCTTCTCAAAAGCTGACTTGAGCGTTACCTTGTTTGTGCTAAAGCTGACGTTCTGAGCCGAAATGGTCATTTGGCTTGCTAAAAGCAGGCTGAAGAATGACACTGAGATTCGTTTAAGATTCATACTCTATCTATTTTTAAGTTATTAATTGTTGTTGTTTCTGTCTTGAAGACAACCATTGTATGTGTTACACCTAATAATAAATTCGAAAAAAGGCTTTTTTCTGAAAAAAAATAATTGTGTACGGAAACACAATGCTTTTTCATAAAAAAACACCTTCAAAAGCATAGATAATTTATGTATCTGAACTTTAGAAGGTGTTTATATAAGCGGATTATCTTATGAATACTTCGTTGTTTCTTATTTCATATTTTAATCCTGGTATCAAGTCTTTGATTATTGACATCGTACCTTTCAGTGTTTCACCACGATTGAAGTGGACAGTTATCTTTGTATTTTGATGCAGTTTTGATTGGAAGGTAAACTTGATATCAAAGTTTTGTCCGATAATCCTGGTTGCCTCTATCAATGTTACATCATTCAGATCTATTTTTTTGTTGTGCCAGCTCATACCGTCAAAGTCGTCTGGTACTTTACGGAGATTTACTTCCTTGGTCTTCACATTATATATTAACTGATCGTTGGGATTCAGATGGTATATTTTGTCTTCTTGTCCCAAGATGCAGAGTTCTATCTTACCCGTTTTGAGGGTGGCAGATACTTCATTGTCATCAGTATAAGAAGAAACCGCAAAAGAAGTTCCCATATCTGTTATCTTAAAATGAGGAGTTCTTACGTGGAAAGGCTGTGCATCGTTATGCTTGATGTCGAAGAATGCTTCCCCAGAAAGGAAAACTCTCCGTTCTTCTGTTTTATTGAAGGCAGAAGAATAGAGAAGTACTGAGCTTTGATAGAGTTTTACCTTGGTTCCATCTGCAAGTACCACATTTTTTGTCTCCTCATTGTTGGTTTGTTCCTGAAGAAGCGTTGCAGTCTGAGCTTCTTTGAGTTGCTGAGTCATCTGAACGTATAGTTTACCGAAAATAATGAGTATCAGCAGAGGAGCAACGACAGCTGCTACTCTTGTAATATAGAGGATTCTATGGTTTTTCATCTCTGTCTTTTCCTTTGTGCCTTTAGTCTCAAAGATCCGCTTGTATGCGGTAGAGATTTCTTCTTCTTCCATGTAAGCAGAATCAGCCTGATTCCATACATCTCGAAGTACTTCGTTAGTTTCACCGTCATCCCGGGTATTGGAAACTCTATCTAACACCCTTTCTTTCAACTTGTCTGACACGTTGTGCCTGATATAATACTTTATGATATCCTTTATTCTTGTAGCCATAGTAATATTCTTTTATTTTAAAGACATATATTGAATTGGTTACCCCCAAAGTTGGGTTAGTAAAAATACAAAATATAAGGCTTTTTTGATTTCTTTAAGAGCTAAGTTCAGATGATTTTCTACCGTTTTCTTTTGAATACCTAACTGTAGAGCTATTTCTTCATTCTTAAGATGTTGTTCTCTGCTCATGCGATAGATCATCTGACGTTGCTGGGGCATATTTTCTACCACCATATCAATGAGTAGTTGGGTATCCTTGGCTACCACGTCATCAAAGGGTGAAGACTCGTTGCTATATCGGTCTGGCAAGCTATCGATATCAATAGGCATTACATGTCTTGACGATATATAGTTGATGACTGTATATTTGGTAAGAATAAAAAGATATGAATCAAAATCTCTAACATCAGTAAATTTCTCCCGTTTGTTCCATATCTTCAAGAAGATGAGCTGGCAGACATCATCTGCGTCATCCTTGTTTTTCAGAAGCATAGCTACAAAACGATGTACCTTGGGATAAAACCTGAGGAACATCGTTTCGTATGCTTTTTTGTCTCCTTTTGACATTAATAATATCGTTTCTCTATCTATTTCCATATTTGCGATTAAGTATCATCTATACAATAATTGCTGCAAAAATAAGAAAAAAAGCGGAAACAGCAAAGTTTTAAGAGTATTTTTTATGGGTCGGAACGTTTTGTAGTGCGTTCCGACCCATATTCTCATTTCCTGATACAGGTATAGAATGAGTACGACTTAACCTTTTCTGGTTATCCAGGATCTTATAGCTGTATCTTTACAGCCTTTCCGTCATATTCCACGCTCTTGCTTGCCTGCATAGGCTGGTCGCCTGCGCCGCTATCAGCACCCACCAGTACGATGTGGAATCTGCGATGCTGGAGCATTCCCTTATAGCTGCCCTTGCGTGGTGCGATGTTCAGGGTTCTGTCTGCTTCATTCCAAACAAACTTGATTTCCGAGAATTTACCCTTCTCATAGTTGTAGTTGTCGCCCTCGTCCTCATAGAGCGTAAACGAACCGTCAGCACCAGGATAGACACGGATTTCCAGCTCATCCCAAGGCTTCTCTGAACTATACTGCACTTCAGGACCGAATGGCAGGATGGTACCTGCCTTGATGAATACAGGCATGATGTCGATAGGACAAAGGCGCTGGATATCCTGACCACCCTCATACTGGGCATTGCTCCAGAAATCATACCATTTATTACCCTTTGGCAAGTAAACATTCACAGGCGCAGCTGCCTTCCTTACATCAGGATAGATGGTATGGCCCTTCTTCTCCTTATCCTTCCAGGTGTATAAAGGATCGGTTACCGGCTTCACCAGGATGTTGCGGCCGAAGAGATACTCATCGTTCAGGCGGGAAGCCTTCTTGTCTGCCGCATAATCCATTACCAGGGCACGCATCATGCTTCCGCTATTCTGTACACAGTCGCCAGCCGTACTGTAGATATAAGGCAAAAGGCGATAGCGCAGCTTGATGGCCTTAATCATAGCATCATAAGCCCAGTCACCCTGTTTTCCGAACTCATACAGTTCGCTTACCATCGGCGAAGAACAGTGGTTGCGCATCAATGGCATGAAGGTTCCCCACTGCATCCAGCGGGTCTGCAGTTCCTGAATGGCAGGGTTCTTTGGATTCTGCTCAAACTCCCAGTAGAAGAAACCACCCAGGTCGGTGTTCCAGAATGGGATACCGCAGAGCGAGAAGTTCAAGCCCGATGGAATCTGATTCTTCATCTCGTTCCAGGAAGCCACCACATCACCGCTCCAGCAGAGGGTGCCATAATGCTGAATACCGAAACTGCCGCTTCGGGTCATCTGGAGCGAACGCTTTGTGTTGCCCTTCATCGCTCTCTGGTGCTCGTAGATGCTCTTGTTGTGCAACAATGGGAAGGCGTTCTTCACTCCCAACCATGAACCATCGTAGGTCTGATAGTTCTCATCGCCCGGCTTCTCAAAATGGTCTGGCTCCGTAGAATCGGTCCACCAGGCATCGAAGCCCATCTGGTAGAGGTGGGTAAGATACTTCCAGTAGAGGTTGCGAGCCTTCGGATTGAAGACATCGTATGGCATCACGCCACTGTTTCTTGGCCAGGTATCGAAAGGAAGGAGGGCATTCATCTTCTTCAGTTCACGATACTGCTCTGTCCACGGACCGAAATTAGCCCAGATGGTAATCATCAGATGGGCATTGTTCTTGTGAACATACTTCACCATCTCTTCCGGACTCTTCAGGCGGGGTTCTCCCTGTGCCTTCATCTGCTTCATATCGGTAGGAAGATACTTGGCATAGGCTGGGTCGCCCACCTTATTTATATAGTATGGGTTCTGGAACTTCATCGCATTCCAATTGGAGTCGCATCCCCAATACTGCCAGTCCTGCACGATGGCATCAGTAGGAATCTTCAGTTCGCGATACTTATCCAATACGCCAGCCAGTTCATCACTGGTCTTATAGCGCTCGCGGCATTGCCAGAAGCCCATCGCCCATTTCGGGAACATCGTAGCCTGTCCGGTGAGTTCACGGATGCTGGCGATGACTCCATCCTGTGTACCATCCTTGTACATGAAATAGTAGTCGGCGCAGGTTCCCACTTCGCTGGTGAAGGAAGTGCATGATGGCTGGTTGCTATTGTTCTTGGATGCTACGATATCATTGAAATAGGTTTTTCCTGCATTGTCCCAGTAAAGACCATAGCCCTTCTCACTGGTGAAATAAGGGATGGCGATATAGGTGTTATGATTCCAGAGTTCGATGTTCTGGCGACCACGCTGATTCATGTAAACATCACGCAACTGTCCCAAGCCATAGATGGCCTCGTCATCAGCAAGGCGGAAGTCCTGCTCTATGCGGTACTTGCCCTTGTTGGCTTCATCCTTGCGGGCTTCCAGACGGGTCTTCGTGTCGGTAAGCAGCAACTTTCCATCCTTCGAAAGAAAGCGGATTTCGCCAGTCTGCTGATTCAGTTCTACGGAGATAAAACCAGAGTTTATTTTTACAACATCACCATTTTCCTGTATTTGAACGTCCTTCATCTGTTGAGGTTTCAAAACAACAGAATAGCTTTTCTTCTGAACAGGAGCACCAAGTCCAGCATCAGATTTCAAGATGCGGACGATGGATGGAGAATAGAATTCGATGGTTACATTCTGCTGAGCCACCTGACGGGTGACAGACTTGGCAGCCGTACCTTTCTGGGTGCCTGCCACCTTTACGCTCTTGGCGCTGAGTTCACTTGGAACGCCAACTACAGCGAAGCCCAAAAGGGCAATGAGAGATAAATTCTTTAGCATACTTTTGTTTATTTTATTAGAGGGTTTATGATTTGTACTGTTCCAAATACATAAGATTGTATTTCGGTTGCAAAGGTAATGCTAAATGGTGGAAAAGGGATAAAACAAATGATGAATCGAGTGGTACATTTGTTGAAAAATGCCGGAAAAGCCCCATTCCAGGGCTATTCCGGCATCATTTATCTATATTCGGAAGGCAATACGCCAAATTCCTTCTTAAAACACTTGGTGAAATAGCTGGGCGAGCTGAAGCCCGTTCGCTCGGCAATTTCATTCACACTCTGCTTACCTTCCTGAAGCAAGGCAGCTGCACGACGAAGGCGGATGCTGCGGATAAATGCCACAGGAGTAGTATCGGTCAGAGCCGTCAGCTTTTTATAAAGTCCTGTCCGCTCCATACAGAGATCCTGTGCCAGTTGTTCCACGCCATATTCGCCATCTTCAAGATGCTGTTCTATCAGAGCACGCACCTGAAGAATCAGCTCGGGTTCCCGATTGACAGCCTCGGCTGTTTCTGGTAGCAGGCTATCCTCTGGCAAGGAAGGAATGTCATCTTTTGTGGAATCGGTATTTATTACATTTGTTTTCTTTCCTCTACGAAGATAAAGAGTGATGATGCCCACCAAAATCACGAGGAAAACCACCAAGCCAGCTATCGCCCATCCCGACTTCCACCAGGGTTGGTCTATTGTGAAGAAGAGGCCCAACATTGGTGAAACATAAATCAGACCATCGTGATAGGTTCCCAGCCAGATGGCTCCTTCCTTATCCCGATAAACCGTATTGATGCCTGTGGTGAGCGATTTTCCGTCAGGCAAAGCCAATTCCTTTACCTCGCGTGGAGTAGTGCCCAACTTGAAGTCGAACATCAGATAACCATGCTGACAGCTGATCAGAGCCTGATTGTCTGATGACATGTTCAATGTATGCAAGAGGTAATCGCATGCGTATATCCTGGAATATTTCCGGGTTTCCGGATTAAAATGCAGGAAGATGGAAGCATCCGTCTTGTTCTTTTCATCACGTCCGGTTCTTATCTGGTAAAACTGTCCGCTCGGTGTCTGAACGGTGAGTGAGGTGTTCTGATAATGCTGAGCTTCGGCTGTTGAATAGGCAGAAGCGGTATAGGTCAGCTTATCATTCTGAAAAACCGCCACGATTCCTGAATCCATGAAAGCATAAACCTGTCTGCCATCGGTATCCAGATCCTGCAGACACCCCCATTCCTTCTTCAAATGGATTAGATTGCCATCCTGCGTATTGAGCAGCGAATCACCCATAACAACCCATACATTTTTCCTGCTATCTACAAACAGATCCTGAATGTCATTCCGGGTCGGGCCGTTTCGCATCATTTTCATCTTATTCTCTTTTCCATTTCCAGACAGAGCGTCAAGGGGATGTTCCAGAATTCTGCCCTCTGCAAGCAGAATACAGAATATCTTCTGGTATTCCTTTACCCATAACCTGTCCTGGCTATCGGCATAAAGATGCGTCTGCCCCTTGTATTTCGTGATGTTTTCTGCCTTTTCTTCAGGAAGGGGAATCAAGGAGAAGTGCCTTCCATCATAGAGATTGATTCCCTTGGGAGTTCTCACCGCCAATCTGCCATCTGTCAACTGCATCATCTGTAGGACATGGTTGTCAGAAAGCCCCTGTTGGGTATTGAGTACATAGAAATAATCGTTTGTCTCTACCTTCTGGGCAGAGCTGGTAAGTATCCGGCCGCCAAAGCAGAGGAAAACGATGCATAGTTTGATGATATATGGTTTATAACTTCTCATAGAGCCTTATTGTCTATTTTCATTGCTGCTATTTTGCTTATTCTTTGCAAAAATATAAAAAAAAATTGAGACTGACAAGACAAGCAGGCAAAATTTTGTGGCTTTTACAAAGAAAAAGGCTCCCTTGCATGGAAGCAAGAGAGCCTTTGGCTATTGTTTTTTAGTTTTTACATCCCGAAGCTTTTCCTATCTTGGAGAGCCAGATGGAGTGGGGGATATAGTACTGGCTGTGATAAATAACTTTACAGATTAGATGTGGAGAAAAGATCTCTTAAGAGAAGCTGTCGTTTTCCTTAAGAGAAAATTCTCCATCTCTTCTTTCCCCATTTTCTGGGCGTTTCTGCCTGATTCTCTCATTCTTGAATATTGTTTACACGGATTTGGAGAGAAGATGGGTTCAAGGATTTCTAGAAACCCTCACCTGTCATTACTGAGGGTTCTTGTCGTTCTCCTTGCCCTTTCGGCTTCGGCTTTCACTCTATCTCCTATATTAATTAATTCCCTATAGATTTAATGGATATCAAACTCTTCCACTGCAGGTGCTTTGTCCTCCTTGGATTGGGGCTTGGGTACGAAGCCCAGAATAGCTACCAGACAACTCATCAATGGACTGATGATGTTGAAGAAGCAGAATGGGAGATACACCAGTGTCGGGATGCCGAGAACCGTACTCTGCGTCATACCGCAGGCTGTCCATGGAACCAGTACGCTCGTTACGGTAGCACTATCCTCTGTACTTCGGCTCAAGAGTTCCGGACGGTAGCCTCGTTCTGCATATTCATCCTTGTAGATAGATGCATTCATGATGATGCTCAGAAACTGGTCGCCCATAACGAGATTGAGCAATACACCCGATGTCACGGTACTGCAGACAAGTGATATGGTGCTGTGGATGCTTTTCAGAAGCACGTGGGTGATAGCGTGAAGCATGCCGCTGGCTACCATACATGAACCGAAACACATGGCACAAAGAATGAGCCAGATGGTGTTGAGCATGCCTGCCATGCCGCGGGTTGCCACAAGTTCATTGATGTTCTCCATGCCGCAATCTACCTGAGTGTGGGTATAGCAGGTAGTCATGATTCCCTCAAAGAGGCTCTTGGCAGTGATGTTGTCTTCGCCAGCAATCTTTACCAGTACTTCCGGCTGGAGGATGAGGGCACAGATGCATGCAGAAAGAGCTGAAAGAAGAAGCGTGATGAGAGAGGGGGTCTTGCGGTAGATGAGCCATCCTGTAAAAGCCGGAACGAGCATCGTAAGTAGGGAGATATTGAAACCATGACTCAGACCGGTAAGATACTGGCTGATATCCACAGGTTTGGAATCATAGCAGAGTCCGATGATGAGATAGAGCACCAGCGAGAGCAGGATGCTTGGTATGGTGGTGTAGAGCATATAGCGGATATGCGAGAAAAGATCGGCACCGGCTATGCTTGAAGCCAGGACGGTGGTATCGCTCATAGGTGAGAGCTTATCACCGAAATAGGCTCCCGAGATGATGGCTCCAGCGGTGTAGGGGGCTGGTATTCCCAAGGCATCACCGATTCCCATCAGAGCAATACCGATGGTGGCAATGGTGGTCCATGAGGTTCCTGTCATCACGGAAATGATGCTGGAGATGATGCAGGCGCAGGGTAGGAAAAAGGTCGGCGACATGATCTGTACACCATAATATATTAATGTGGGAACCACGCCACTGATCATCCAGGTAGCTGACATCATTCCGATGAGCAGCAGGATCAGAATAGATACTCCGGCATCGCCCACGGTCTTTTTGATCATCTCCTCGAAGATATTCCATTTCATATTGTAGATTCCCATGCCGAGTGCAACGCATACTGCTGTGGCTATCATGAGGGCCACCTGAGAGGCACCCGCCAGGGCATCATCAGGGAAGAGTTTGACAACCATGACGATGAGGGTGATAAGTACTGCCAGCGGTATGACAGAAATGAAGGGATGTGGTTCCACTGGCTGCTGAGGTGGGCAGGACACCTGCTCCTCAGAAGCTTGAGTTTTTTGTTTATTTTCTTTTTGTTCCATTTGTTAATACTCTCTTATACATTTCACAAAGACACAATTCGTCATCTGACGATGCCAGGATGATTTCACCGCATGTCGGATTTTGTTAAGTTTCATATATATATTGTACTTATTGTGCAAAAATAATAAATATTTTCAGATTTCGCAAGATAAAGTACAATATGGCATTCTTATTTATAATATATTATACTTTTATTGAACTTTTCTTTGATTTTTGCCATATTTTCATTAACTTTGCCAGCAAAACTATCATTAAGAGTTACCCTTTAAAATAAATGTATTATGCAGATATTATTGGCAAATGCCAAAATCATGTTTGATAAGGCAGATAGGGCAGCTGTTTCAAAGCCACTTTTCCAGTCTGTGGCAGAAATGTTGGCTGCAGAAATGGCTAAGCTGGACGTAGAGGAATTGGCTAGGCAACTTGATTGCAGCCACAAGATAGCTTTGGAAAACTGGAAACGCTATCGTAATTTTATGGCTGCAGAGAAGATGCCTGCCATACTTTCCTACAATGGACAGGCGTATAAGCATCTACGTGCCAACACTTTGGGAGAAGAATCCCTGCAGTATGCCCAGAAACATCTCTGGATTACCTGCTTTCTCTATGGATTGCTTCGGCCGATGGATGGCATCGTGCCTTATCGTATGGAGCATTGCGTGACGCTTGAAGCTACAAACGACAAGCCGGTCAATCAATTTTGGAAAGATAAACTTACCGATGTTCTTATCCACAGTGTGAAAGCAGACGATGGCATACTTATCCATCTCTCTACAGCAGAATATGAACATCTGTTTGATTGGAAGAGAATTTGCAGGGAAGTGAAAGTCATCCAGCCTCTCTTTTATGTTCGCCAGAAGGATGGTAGGCTGAAAATGCAGGCTGTGTGGGCTAAATCCTGCCGTGGAGCTATGGTGAGATACATTCTAAGCAACCAACTTGCTACTCCAGAAGAATTGGCAGCCTTCAGTTACGAAGGTTTTGAATACACACCAGAATTAGGAGAAGTGGCTTTTCCGCATTTCGTTCGTAATATAACAAAATAGTACTTTTTTGCCTTGTTGCTTATTCCGCCAATCGGATGCTCATAGGGCTTACGGTGATGAGGCGCTTCTTGTAGAGGTCGCCAATGGCACGCTTGTAAACCTTCTTGCTCACGTGGAAACGCTCGTAGATGTCGTCGGCCTCGCTCTTGTCGCCAAGGTTGCACTCGCCGTCGTTGTCCAGAAGATACTGGTAGAGGGTTTCGGCGAAATCGGCTGTCTGCTGGATGCCGGTCTTCTGCAGGGTGACATCTATCTTTCCGTCAGGGCGAACTCTTCCGATGTATCCCTTCATCTTGTCACCCGTGTGGATGTACTGGAAAATCTGGTCCTGATAGATGAGACCCGGATACTGGTTGTCGATGATAACCTTGAAGCCGAGGTCGGTCTTCTGCCAGATGAGGAGATCCACCTCATCACCATGCTTGTAGTGAGGATGGTCTTCGTTGAGATAACGCTCAATCTTGGCAGAGGCAACGATGCGATAGCTCTCCTCGTCGATGTGGATATGCACGATGTAGGAGTTGCCAAGCACCATGCGCTTCTTCTGCTCGCGGAATGGACAGAAGATGTCCTTCATCAGTCCCCAGGCCAGGAAGGCTCCGAATTCGTTGACCCATTTTACTTCGAGATAGGCGAAGTCGCCCACCTTTGCCAAAGGGGTTTCGGTGGTTGCTATGAGACGCTCTTCCTGGTCGAGATATAGGAAGACATCCAGCTCGTCGCCGATGCCAGCGTCTTCAGGAACGTAGCGGGATGGAAGGAGGATTTCTCCCTCGTCACCACCATCGAGATACAGACCGAAATCTACTTTCTTTACGATGCGGAGGCGATTGAAATCGCCGAGTTTTATCTTTTTTGCCATATAATATTACTTTCGAGAATATAAAATGCTTTTGCCCTTACAGGGCGACAGGTTTGCGTCCGTAATTACCCAGGGTGTTGCCCTGGGCTAGGAGCTTCTGCCCTTTCAGGGTGTTTAGATGCAATCTATGGATGAGTCTGGTTCTTCTGCAGAAACTACTTTATTGTTATCAGCAGTTTCTTCCTGGCTATCAGCAGCTCCAGCCTCCACCGTCTTCTCTATCATTCCATCCTTGAGATGGATGGTGCGGTCGGTGATGGACGCAAGACCCTCATCGTGGGTAACGATGACGAAAGTCTGACCGAACTTGTCTCTCAGGTCGAAGAAGAGCTGGTGAAGCTCTGCCTTGTTCTTAGTGTCGAGGCTTCCTGATGGCTCATCGGCAAGGATGACGGCAGGATTATTGACCAAG
>NZ_JBQKLN010000061.1:0-18594 GCF_052116205.1 Prevotella sp. Sow4_E9_plate
AAGGACACTTTTGGGAAGCGAGAGGCTAATGCAACACCGAAGTTCGTCACAGAACGGAAGAAAATGGCTGGAAATGAGAAAAATAAAGAATAATGTTCACTTTTATAAAGAGTATCTATTATTAGTTGATTATCAGTATTATACGCTCTAAACGGTAGAAAAGTGGCTATGTGGATTCTGTTTAGATACGAAAAGGTAATATTTAACGTATTTAACTTTTAGTTACACCAAAAACCAATGAAAAGGGATAGGATGAGGTGTTTCTACTGAAACCGCAGTATGAAAAGCAAAGGAGTCATACAGATTTTACTATGGTTCACGCATCTAAAAAATGGTATACATATAACTTTGCAACCGAGTTGCAAAGTTTATTTGCTATCTTTGCAGCCAAATTGAAAATATAATGAAGCAGAAGCTCTACATAACTATTTTGGCTTTGACAACAATTGTTTTGTTGGCATTGTCGTTTATACCGCACCATCATCACGAAAGTGCGGTATGTACCGTTGTGGAGCATTGCAATAGCGACAACGCTGACAATGACAAACATACGTCACATAAGGACGATGGAACAAAGTGCTTCGAACAAGGCAGTTGGGATGTTGTGTCAGTAAAGACTTTACATACAAGTAACATACATTATTTATATCATGCAATAGTATGGGCTTTATCTCGTATTATGGGATGGGTGTCAGAACCAACTAAGACGGTGTTTGACACTCGCATACCTATTATTATAAAGGCGGAACTATTGCGGATAAATGGACTTAGGGCACCTCCTTTTTATCGTTTCTAATAGCGTTGTTTCTTTTAAGGGGGGCAACGTACAGCGACTATACCTATTCATATGGAAGGTATAGTTACAAATCAATCATTTTTATTATGAACTTGCAAGTGCTTCAGTGTTTGGAGCACAGGCATTAGTTATTGCAAAATGTCAATTAAGGAAATTCTGGCGCTTGGCGCACTGGCTTTTCCTCTTTTGTCGTATGCACAAAGCAGAGACAGCTTGACATTCACACAAGATAGCACAGACATGACTTCTATGAAGAGGTCAAGTGTCGTGCCTTATATTATACCAATGTCACTTATGTCGTATGGAACGGCAGAGGCTATTGTTATGAATAAAGGCAGGATGCTGAACTATGCTATCGGACATGAGGTTATAACCCACAAGCCAATAGCCATAGGGATTGATGACTATACACAGTATGTGCCAGCTGTAAGCGTATTGGCATTAAATCTGTGCGGAGTAAAAAGTTGTCATAACCTAAAAGAACAAACGATGCTGTTGGGGTTGTCAAGTTTGCTGACGGCTATATCCGTAAATGGCTTGAAATACACAGTAAGAGAGATGCGTCCTAATGGCTCACGTCGCAATTCTTTTCCATCTGGGCATACAACAGTTGCCTTCATGGGGGCAGAACTCTTGTGGCAAGAATACAAGGACACTTCACCGTGGATAGGTATAGGTGGTTATGTCATAGCTGCAAGTACAGGAGCATTGCGTGTGTATAACAACAAGCATTGGATAGGAGACGTGGCATTTGGAGCAGGATTGGGTATTCTGTGTACGAAATTGGCATACAAGTTATATGAGCCGATTTCACGCAAGATGCACAACAAACAGTCCAAGCGAACAAACACTGTCTATCCATATTATAACGGACAACAAGGAGGACTAGCACTAACTATACAATTATAATTAGAACGATAAAGAAATGTTTCAAAAAATAATTCAATTATCAATCAAGAACAAGGTAACTATAGGTATGTTGACCTTGGTGCTCATTATATGGGGCACATGGTCGTTGTCGCAGTTGCCTTTTGACTCTACACCTGATATTACAAATAATCAAGTACAGGTGATAACCCAAGCTCCATCATTGGGAGCGCAAGAGGTAGAGCAGTTTATAACCACTCCAGTAGAAATGGCTTTGGCCAACATTCCACGTGTGGAAGAACGCAGAAGCATCAGTAGCAGCGGCTTGTCTGTCATTACATTGGTTTTTGATGACGATGCAGATGTATATTGGGCTCGGCAGCAGGTAAGCCAACAACTAAAGGAGGCAGAGGAAGTCATACCACAAGGTAAGGCAACCATAGGTATGGCTCCTGTCACTACTGGTTTGGGAGAAATATTCCATTATACCATTCGTGCAAAGAAGGGATATGAGGACAAATACAGTTTGTCAGATTTACGTACCATCCAAGATTGGATAGTCCGCAAGCAATTGTCAGGAACACCTGGCGTTGCAGAAGTCAGCGGCTGGGGTGGATATGTGAAGCAGTATGAAGTGGCTGTGGATGCCGACCGTCTCAATGCTGTTGGTCTTACAGTTACAGAAGTTTACGATGCCCTTGAAGCAGGCAACGAGAACACAGGCGGAAGCTACATAGAGAAAAATAGTAACCAGTATTTTATCAGAGGCTTGGGACTTGTTTCAACACTCGAAGACATAGAGCGTATCCCTGTCAAGACAGTCAATGGCACGCCTATCTTGATACGTGACATTGCAAAAGTACAATATGGTTATGCCACACGTTATGGTGCAGTTACACGCAATGGCGAGGGTGAAGTGGTGGCAGGTATCTCACTGATGCTGAAAGGTGAGAATTTCCAGCAAGTTATTAAGAACGTAAAAGAGCGTATTGCGCAGATTCAGAAGAGTCTGCCAGAGGGTGTAGTCATAGAACCATTCATAGACCGCACTCAGTTGGTAGACCGTGTTACTGGAACCATCACCCGCAACCTTATCGAGGGTGGCCTCATTGTTGTGTTCATACTCGTTCTGTTCTTGGGTAATTATAGGGCAGGATTGGTGGTGGCATCCGTCATTCCGCTCGCTATGCTGTTTGCTTTTGGTATGATGCGGTTGTTTGGTGTCAGCGGAAACCTCATGAGTTTGGGAGCCATTGATTTTGGCTTGATCGTGGATGGCGCAGTGATTATCGTAGAAGCCGTATGCCACCATATAGGTATCAGTCGTGACAAATACCATGGCTTGCGCTTAACACAAGAGCAGATGGACAAGGAGATATATCATTCCGCTTCCAAGATTCGTAAGAGTGCAGCCTTTGGCGAAATCATTATCATGACGGTATATCTGCCATTGCTTACATTGGCTGGTATAGAAGGAAAGATGTTCCGTCCGATGGCACTTACCATTTTCTTCGCCATCCTTGGAGCGTTTATCCTTTCGCTTACCTACGTACCAATGGCAAGTGCTCTGTTTCTTAGCAAGGAAAGTGTACATAAGACTAATTTGTCAGACCGTCTGATAAACAAGTTACAGAGTTGGTATAAGCCTATCATCACCAAAAGTCTGCAACATAGCAAGGTGCTCATAGCTTCCATGGTGCTGCTGTTCGGCATCAGCCTTTTCGCTTTCACTCGTTTGGGCGGTGAGTTTATCCCGAATCTTGAAGAAGGTGACTTTGCAGCCGAAATCAGCATGGCACAAGGTACATCACTCTCTCAGATGGTGAAGACCTGCACTCAGGCAGAAAAGATATTGAAGTCTAAGTTCCCGGAGGTGAAGCAGGTGGTAACTCGCATCGGTAGTTCAGAGATTCCAACCGACCCAATGCCTATAGAACGAGCAGACATGCTTATAGCCCTCTATCCGAAAGCAGAATGGACATCTGCCAAGACAAAGGACGAACTCATGGAAAAGATGGAAGAAGCCTTGGGAGCTATTCCTGGAATGGAAGCCGAATTGACACAGCCAATCCAAATGCGAAACAACGAACTGATTACAGGTATTAAGCAGGATGTCGCCATCAAGATATACGGCAACGACCTTGATGCTCTGCAAGCATCCGCAAAGCGAGTGGCATCTCTTATCAAGCGTGTTGACGGGGTGTCTGACCCATTTGTCGAGAAAGTACAAGGTTTGCCACAGATTCAAGTAAAGTACAACCGAGATCAGCTGGCTAAATATGGCATTTCGATAAGAACTGCCAACAAGGTGCTTGAAACTGCTTTTGCAGGAAGCCGCTCGGGATATGTGTTTGAGGGCGACAAGCGATTCGACTTGGTGGTGCGTATGGACAAGGACTTACGTAATGATATAAAAGCTATAGAAAGTCTGTACCTTCCTCTGCCCGATGGTGGAACAATTCCTCTCCAGCAAGTAGCACAGATTACATTGACTGATGCACCTGCACAGGTTACACATGAGGATGGACAGCGAAGGATATTTGTCGGTTTCAATGTAAGAGGACGAGACATACAGACCACAGTAGATGAAATTCAGGAGGTTTTAGACAAGGAACTAAAATTGCCAGCAGGTTATTATTACACTTATGGCGGTCAATTCCAAAATCTTCAAGAGGCAACCGGTCGTTTGATGCTGGCAGTTCCTTTGGCATTGCTCGTCATTTTGGGTTTGCTGTATGCTACGTTGAAGAATATCAGGGAAACCTTGTTCGTATTCTCAGCCATTCCTCTCTCTGCCATTGGTGGTGTGTGGGCTTTATGCCTGCGAGGTATGCCTTTCAGCATTTCCGCAGGTGTAGGTTTCATTGCCCTCTTTGGTGTGGCTGTACTGAACGGTATTGTACTGATAGGACAGTTCAATACTTTTGAGAAAGAAGGCGTGACGGATGTAAAAAAACGAGTGATAGATGGTTGTATGCTCCGTCTTCGTCCTGTCATCATGACCGCATTGGTAGCTTCCTTAGGTTTTATGCCTATGGCCTTGTCAACTGGTGACGGTGCTGAGGTTCAACGACCGTTGGCTACTGTGGTCATCGGCGGATTGGTAACAGCCACGATATTGACACTTGTTGTCTTGCCATCTATTTATAAGACATTCACCAAGAAAAAAGAAACAAACGTATGACAAGAATAAGATTGTTTATATTAGGCGTACTGTCTATGGCATTCGCCTCCATGTACGCACAAAATGAGAGTTGGTCTTTGCAACAATGCATAGACCTCGCTCTTGACAACAGCCTATATATGAGAAATGGGCAAATTGCAGTTGGAAAAGCTAAAGACTTGCAGGGTACAACATTTGATATTGAAAAGACCTCTATAACGCTCAGCCAAGATCCGACATCTGGCGGAAGTCCAGACAATGGCATTTTGATAAGCCAGACCTTTGATTTTCCTACGGTGTATAACGCCCGAAACAAGTTCTTGAAAGCTGAGACTGCCGTTGCGCAAAGTCAGGTGGCAATAGTAGGCAACCAGTTGGTAAGAGATGTAACATCTGCATATTACTCGTGGCTTCATGCACATAGCACTTTGCTCGTGTTGCAAAAGCAAGACAGCGTATATCAGCACTTTCTGCAACTGGCATCGGCTAAGTACAAATCGGGGGAGGCTAACCAGTTGGAACAGATGAATGCACAACGATTGCTGAATGAAAATCGGATAAGTTTGCAAAGAGCAGAGAATGACTGCAAGAAATATTTATTGCAGTTGAAACAGCTCATCAATACCAATACTGACTTCACTCCTCAAAACGAGGGGTTGGCAAAACTACATGACGCGAATCTTGGGGAAACTAATTTCTCAGACACGCCACTTGGACGAAACATGCAAGCACGCCTCATAAGCAATGAACGTAGTGTTTCGCTTGCCAAGCAGGGGTATATGCCAAGCTTCACTCTCGGCTTTACAACACAGGCTGTCATCAAAGGATTCAATCCTTACAATGTTGACAGAAGTAGGTTTTCCAAAGGTAACTTCATGGGATTTGAGGTAGGCATCGGCATACCCCTGTTTTGGAAAAGCAATCGGTCAAAAGTCAAGGCTGCCAAACGTGATGTGGAGTTGGTGCAGAATGAGCGTGCATTGGCAGAACAGCAGCAGAAAACGCTTATGCGTGATGCCACAAATGAGTATATGAGAGCAAAACAAGTTCTTGATTATTACGAAAGACAAGGCAACGCCGAGGCAGCACTCATGGCGAAACTATCTCAGATAAACTACGAGAACGGAGAAATGGGGTATGTGGAATACATACAAAACCAAACTTCGGCTCTTGATGTACAACTTCGTTACATAGATGCTGTCAACGACTATAATCAAGCTATCATCAATATCAATTATCTCAACGGAAATAAACAATGAAAACATTTAATATCATCATCATTGCTGTCATCAGCATATTTCTTGCATCATGCACAAAAGGCAAGCAGGAAGAAGTAAAGGAAAACAAAGTAGAGGAGCAAGGCTATGAAACCATTGAACTTACTCAAGAACAGATAAAGACGGTTGGCATTACGCTCGGCAAGGTTGAGAGTCGCTCTCTCAACAATGTGATACGTGCCAATGGCGAACTTCAGCTCAACCCGCAGGATATGGCAGACGTGACTTCTCTCGTAGGAGGTGTTGTCCGCAAAATTTATGTAACAGAAGGACAGCTGGTGAAAGCAGGTCAAGTGGTTGCACACATAGAGAATACCGAAATCGTAGGATTGCAGAAAGACTATCTCATTGCTGTAAAAGAGACCAATGTAACACATCAGGAGTTGCTACGCCAAAAGACATTGGCTTCACAGAAGGCAGGAGTGGAAAAGACCTTGCAACAGGCATCAGCAGCATACGAGATGGCACTGGCTCGCCAGACAGGGCTTTACAACCAGCTCCGTCAAATTGGCATTAACACCAACCTTGTGAAACAAGGCAGAATCATACGGCAGGTAGCTATCTCTGCTCCAATTTCTGGCATCGTGACGAAGATAAGCATAAAGAGTGGAAGCTATACGGAAAGTTCACAATCATTGATGCAAGTAGCCAACAATGCCGCTGTGTTCTGCAACTTGAATGTTTTTGAGCGCAATATCAATCAAGTTGCTAAAGGGCAGAAAGTAGATTTCGTCATCACCAATAGCCCGAATATTCATTTCAAGGGAACAGTAAGAGAAATTAATCGCTCGATGGATTCTGACACCAAGGCTATATCCGTACGTGTCGGTATTGATACAAAGAACATCACTGAACTTATTCCTGGCATGTATGTGACAGGCATCATCAGTATGGGCAAACAAAATGTGCCAGCCTTGCCTGACGATGCTATTGTAAATGCCAATGGCAAGCAATATGTGTTCGTGCTTGAAAAAAAACACAAAGAAGGCAATGACGTAAAATATCAATTCAAGCAGATGGAAGTCGTTGCAGGTGTAAGCGAATTGGGATATACGCAAATAGATTTCGTCGCTCCTATTAGCAAGAATGCAACTGTTGTCACTTCCAATGCCTTCTACATAGCGTCTATGACGGCAGACCATGGGGAAGAATAAAAGGAAGAAACACAAATGAAATAATATACCTTTATAGTCAAGATGTGAGATAAGCTTTAGATAATCTCACATCTTGATTTTTACAACCTTTTATACAATACTTATCTTCGTGATGAACGATAGGGCTTATTATTAATTGCTCCCAATCCTATCTTCTGTGTTCCATCCCAATTCGTCAGTTGGTCGGCACAACCATTGGAGCCACCAAGCGAAACGTATGTGTCTGCACTGCATGACATGTGGTCAACAAAAGCGAGGAAGTTGTCAATAGCTTTGTCTGTGAATTGAACTTCATTTGTGGCGAAGAGTTTTGTCCAACTGGTGACACATTCCTGCTTGAAGTCTGTAAAACCATGCCAAGACATATCAGACAAGAACCTTTTTGTTGCCGATTCTATACAGGCTTTAGAGTCCAATCCAATATTATGCTTTACAGCAGATGCCATAATGCCATAGTATATGGAAGCCGATTCTTTCTCGTTGAAGTTGACTCTATCTGTCTTGGCAAAGGAAGATAGAGCTTCATGTCCCTCATGGATGAACTTGTCAAGCACTCCTATGTATCTATTTTGCCGAGCCATGCTTTCACGTTTAGCTTCGGCTTCTTGCCGAGCCTTTTCTTTTGCACCTTCCTCCTTTCGTGCTTCCACTCGTCTCCATGCATCAGTCATTTCTGGCTCTTGCCAAATGGCATTCCAACGAGCCTTCAAATCATTGTACATTTCCATAAGTGTGGTATTATAACTTTTGGCACTGGCGAGTTCTTCCTTCGCATAGACAAGTTGAGTAGTCACTCGCTCCACAGCCTTCTCGTCAAGTTGAGAGATGCGTTGTTTGACTTTGTTGTTTTCTGCCTTTAGCGCATCATTCTCGGCACGAAGTGACTTGTTCTCCTCTATCTGCTTATTGAGATTCTGCATATAGTAAGTGTATGTCTTGTTGACAGACTTGCGTACACCTTCATTCTGTTTGTCACGTTCTGCATTGATGGCTACGACAAGAGCTTTGATAGCTGCGTTGATGTTGTTTACACGCTCCTCACGCCATGCCTTTTGTCCGATAAGAGTAGGAATAGGGATGGCAAGTTCTTTCTTTACGGCATTCATCGCTTCTTGAACAGGAACCTTGATGTTGAGAAAAGGAATGGTCAGCTCCTTCTTGTCGATTGTGGCAAGCACAGCATATTTCTCCACTTTGTCAAGAGCAACTTTCGCCTGACGTTCCGCCTCAAGTACCACCTTGTTTTTGTGCTTGCGTCCCCGTTTCTCTTCCTCTGAAAGTTCATCATAGGAGAAACCTCTTGCCAAGCCATACTTATGACCTACCTTGTTGTAATAGTCGGTATGAAGTTGTGATAAATACTGTGACTTATCCTTTGCTCGCTCTCCCCACACTTTGGCATAAGAGACCCTTTCAACAACACCCTTTGCAACTTCCGATTTTGTGAAGTTGTCACGTTCTTCTTTTGGAAGTGCTCTCCATTCCTTTGTAGAGAGAACCTTTTCTGGATTATCCTTGTGGATATACTTGCTTCCGACGCGCCCACGTTGTTTTACTTGTTCAACAGGCACGGTCTGCACATGGGCATGGATGCTTGTCTCATCACAATGCACATCAAAGCTGATGACATTCTCTTCTCCCCATTTCTCACATGCAAAGCGGTAGGTGTCCAATGCCCAGTCATAGATGCCTTTTTGTAATGTCACCTTGCTGTGGTCAGCATTTGGATCTGACGTGTTGAGTTTCTTTTCACCAAAGGCAAGCCTGTTAAGCACATCATGGTCACCACTGAAGATGATGCCGACAGTGCAGTTCGGACTGTTCCTTGAAACTTGGTCGGGACGCTTGGCATCCATATATGGCTTGAAGCCAAGTTCATCAAGTCTGTGCTGCAAGCGTTCATGCAACGGCACAGACTGGGAACCAAGAGGCACAATCTTTCCACCCTTGACTATCTCAAAGTTGAGTCTCTTGCGTGAGTAGTTATAATGGTTGTTCTTGTCTATGTCTGCGTTTTTTAGTTGGTAACGCTTCTCGTCCCAACCTCTGCGTTCCGCCTCGTTGCCCACTTGGGAAGAGAACGATTTCTTGTCTGTGCCTACATGGATGGCGGCACGTGGTATGTTTCTTTCCATAAGAATCTTGTTTGAGTTTGTAACATTGTTATAGTATGACTGGTGACAGGTCTCGGGCGGAGCTTGAGCATAATAGAAGGACTTTTTAAGTGAACAGCGTCAGCAGGTGAATCTAAAAGTCCCTATTATGTTTAGGACTTTTGTGAAAGTCCGTCACGCAAGCGTGCTCGCAGATCCTTACCCACTCTGCTATGACTCTTCCACCAACACCAATCCAAGACAGTCTATCAGATGCTGGAGTGGCGGATGTTGCTTTATCAGCCTTTGTAGCGCCATCTGCGGTGTTTCCGTCATCAATAGGAAGTCGGCAATGTCAAGACCATTGACCTTTTGTTCATCGGTGGCATTGTCTTCCAAGATATTGCTGACAAGAACTTGTTTGCATATTGATTGCAGCAAAGGAAGTTTGCTTTTCCACTTATCCGTTGCCCCAAGGTCTGGAACCAAAACAACCTCCCGACCGCTTAGGACTTCGACTGCATCTTTATTGAAACATCCGTTCATGCCTCCAGTAGCCAACCATACGAAATCAGACATGAAGTGGGTGGCAATGATGGCTGTCTTTTCGCTCTCCACGATGGCTACAGTCTTGGTCGTGGTTTTATCTGTCAACAGATGTTCGCCAAAGAAGCACTGCCGAAGTGTAAAGTCTGGCAGTTTCAGTTCCGAGTGTACCCAAGTCACCAGGCTGTGGGGTTCCTTGATGCGGTGTCCTGTCTTGTCATCATACTTCATTATCTTGCCAGTGCGCACATTCCCATTGACATCTATCTGCCAAAAGATAGTTGAACCGCCCCATTTCTTTGAAGTGCCGACCTTGTACAAGGCAAACAGCCGTTCTGTCTCCTCCTTGTCAAAGACCATTGAAATGTATCGGTACAAAGGATTGACAGAATAGCCATGCAGTGTTTGCTCCATCAACTTATTCTCAATGAAAGTTGGAAGAGGTTTCTCTTTCCTACACTCTTTGATTGGTGTTTTATATCTCCAATCATCATTGCAGTTGGCATCGGGATTGTCCTTGAAATAATCAGATGGAGAATAATGGTAGCCACAACTCTGTTCATGGTCACAACGCCCCACATTGTCAGGAAATACAATCTGTCCTTCCTCGTCAATATATCTTGCAAAGCAACGCTTACGCCTACATTGAGGGCAAGCATATCGGTTGCCCAGCTTGTATTTCTGTAGATGGAATCTATACTCACTCATAAGGCTCTGCACTTGTTGCACCTTGCACTTTCTGCACTTTTGCACTTGTTTGGCACAAAATGCAGCTTCTTTTGTGCAAGAGTGCAAGAAGTGCAAAGTGCAAACGGTGCAAGGTGGTGGTTCTACTTCTGTACTTTCTCATAATTGCCTTGCTTGTCTTTGATGATAAAGTTTTTCTGACAGAAGTCTTTGAGCATATACATGACAGTACGTCTTGCAAAACCGAAATCCGCTCCAGCCTTTACTGCTTCAGCAGTTACGAACTTGTTTCCCAACGAGTCAAGTACCTGTTTCTTCACAGGGTCGGTAGCCTCGGTTGAAACGAGGTCATCCATCCTTTTGTATGACTTCTCAAAGTAATCGCTCATCCGTATGGCTGCATTCACGGACTCCGCATCAACAAAATCCTTGTGAGACTCATCACAAGCCCATCGGAACAGTTGGAATATCAAGGCAAGCCGAGCCGTGTTCAAAGGAACTTTTGCAGCACGTGAGTCTATCATTTTTTCATCCGTAATGGCATTCTGCCGTTCTATGTCCTTATTCTGCCAATCATAGAATATGTCAATGGCTTCATCAGAGAAGTCAAGAACATTGAAGATGTCTTCCGTAAAAGGAAGAGCCACAGCCTTGTCTATGATTTCTTTCCATACACGGAATGGTCTTTCAATGATTGCAGCATCTTGTTTTGGAACCTTAACCCAAGGAGCAATCTTCAAACCTTTTGGGCATGTAATCAGAAAACGGTCAAGAAAACCATTCTTCTTGAATCCCATATCATAAAGTTCATGCACAATACCAGTCTGGATAGTTCCTACAATCTGTATGCAAGGATAATCAATGCGTAAAGGGCAATCAAGATTACAACGAGAAACATCTACAGGCAAGCCATTGTGAGCCGACAGCATCTGTTGTACAAAAGAACTGTTGTTGTATCGGTTGATGGTGTTGAACAGCCCCATTATCTCATCCACCACAACTGCCACACCTCTGAGGTTGGCATCGTGATTACGCATCAGAATCTCTGGTGTGAAGTCATTCATGATATTCTTATGCAGGACTGGTACAGGAGGTAACGATTCCCATTCCGTCCGTTTTTTGCCCTTGTTTCTCTCCACAATGGCTGCATACTCATTCTTTAGAGCCTTGAACTTATGGTGCTCCTCAGTATCAATGTCGTGCAACGGTTTGTAGGCAAAGTTCAATGGTGGAGTCTTGCCGACTCCTGGTCTGCCAACAAGAATGACATATAGAATAGGTGAAGTAATCCAATTGCCTTTAATCCGGATATAGCAGGAGTTGCCGACGGCTGCTGCCATAGCGGATATTAGGGAAGTGACAGTGAACTCAATGGAATAGTTTTCCGTCCTTGCCAAATCAAGAATCATCTGCTGCATCTTCTGGGGGAATATGTCAAGCGGAATGCCAGAAGTGGCTACGCCCGAAGCCTCCGAGCGTAGCTTGTTACAAATTTCAAGCGCATCCATTACATTACCAGTTCAAGGGTTTCGGCTTGCGCTTGTTTCCTGCAAGAATGGCAGCGTTCTCCTCTTCTGCTGTGAGAGGTACAGGATTCTTGCGGTTTGTCTCCAGCCATTTGTCAAGTTCGTCTTGATAAAGGCAATAACGCTTGCCTGGCTTTGTGGCAGGAATGCTGCCGTTGCCAAGTTTCATGTAGAGAGTTGCCATCGGCATTTTCAGGTATGCCGATGCTTCCTCCACACTCATAGGTATGTGCGTGTTCGCCTTGTGTGGCTTGTTCTGTGATTGCAGACCGATGATCATCTGCTTCATGCCCACCACTTCATCCCGAAGCTGGGCAACGACCATTGGAAGGTCGTTGAAAGTTAATTCCTTTGTCATATACAAGTTGTTCTAAAAAACTGGGACAAAGGAACAGAATGATGCTTCCGTTACTGAGGTTCGTGACAGTCATTTGTCATTCACGAAGGAATAACTCTAACAATAGGGATTATTCGGGAGTTTCCTCTGATATATCATGAAACTCATATCCTCCATTGCCAGGCTCATCAATCGGAATGACATCATTAGAACATGGTGCTTTCAGGTTCTTCAATGTGCTGTAGTCCAAGCCTTCAAACGGCTTTGGAAATAAAGCCCTGACAAAGGCTATTCGCATTGCCATTGTGTAATCACGTTTACCCAAACGTTCTGCGATATTCCACACGAAGTGCCTTAAAGGAATATTCTCAACCATCTCCTTGAAACGGTTTATTGCTATCGGGGTATAGTTGGTGTCGTTGCTCCATTCCTTGACAGCCTCAATTACCTTGTGCAAATCTTCCTCATACAGAAACCTTGACATGGTACGATGCACATAGTCAAGTACGGCTCTCGTTCGTTTTTCCTTTATCTCCTGTGCTTCTTTTTCTTGTGCCTCTACACACTTGGCATAGTCCTCATGACTGTATTGTGCTGACTCTGTTTGTGGTAATGTTTGCTTTGGCTGTTCTTGTTCTGTTGCTGGCTCTGCTTCTACAACGTTTTTCTTTGTCTTGCTGTTGCTACCAATGGTCATCAGTTCATAGGGATAATTCACCATAGAAATGAATATCGCCCAAAGCAGGATGTTGCTCCCTACAAAGATGATTGACTCGACAAACAGACTTTGGTGAAAGTCATTGCCTACATACATAGCCACGACAAGAGAGATGGCGAGAATTGCAGTACCAACAAAAGCGTAGATGGTACAATCTGAAGTTGTCTTGGTTTCTATCATTATTGTATTCGTTTTATTGTTATTCGTTCAAAAACTTCCACAAAGTTAGATGCAGAAGCATGTAAAAACAGCATTTACGTTCTCTGGCACTCTTTCTTTTACGCTTTATTAGCGTTCTAATATGATTTCATACTCTGAATCATACTTGAAACAGCTCGTTAGTGCCAGTTGCCGCTAATTGCTGACTACAAAGGTAAGGATGAAGAAAAGGGATATTTGCAGTTCCTCTTTAATATCAACAGAAATTGGAATGTATTTGTCGAATTGGTTCTATCCACGACAGCAAATAGAACCAACAAAATGAGAAAAGGACTATTGGAACACTATCATTCCAACAGTCCTTTTCTGCGTGTTATTGTCAAATGGTTACTTCTTCAAGGTGATACAGCCAACCGAAGCACGCTTCTGGGCATCGGAAATCTTGGCATACACCTCTGTTGTTGCCACATTCTTGTGACCGAGATAACGCTGCACAACCGCAATACTTGTTCCTGCGTCCAACTGGAGACAGGCAAAGCTGTGGCGTGAGCAATGATAGGATATATGCTTGGTGATTCCTGCTTCTCTCAGCCAGTTCTTCAATGGTGCCTGTGTCATGGAGTCTTTGAAATCGGGGAACACCTTACCTCGTTTATCTGGTGAATAGCCTATCAGTTCCAAGGCTTCCTCACTGATTGGGTTATGCACGATGTCCTTTGTCTTCTGCATTCGTGTAGTGACATACATCACACCATCGCTGCCGTATGGCTGTATTTCTTCCCAAGTGAGCTTCTTGATGTCGCTCTTTCGCAATGCCGTTAGACAAGAGAACAGGAAGGCTCGCTTCAATGCAGGGGTAGAGCATGGAGTGGATGCCAAGCGGATAACCTCGTCTTGTGAAAGATGCTCCTTGTCAGTCGGGATTGTCTCGATACGCTCCAAGAAACCGTTCGGGTTCTCCTTTATCTTGCGATCACGATAGGCAGTGTGGATTGAAGCACGGAAAGTTGACCAGTAGTTGGCTGCTGAGTTGATATGTAGTTTTCTGTTCTTATGCAGTCCCTGTGGTGCTGTCAGCAGATACTCACGAAATCTGTTGCACAAGTCCACGTTTATCTCACCGAAGGTACACTTGCCTTGCGTGAAGGTACGAAAGTGCATATAGACGTGCTGCCACTTGGAGTTCTTCTTGTCTGCCAGTTTCTTGAAGTAGGCGAGGAAATCTCCTTTCATCTTCTCCTTGTCGAAGAAATCATAACGCTCGTTGACGATAGCCTCAAAGCGACGGCAGCGTATCGCCTCGGCTCTTGCCGTAAGGTTGAGGTTGTACTTCTGTTCCGTCTGGTTCTTCGGCTTGGCATAGATGTAGATGCCAAGCGACTCATGGCGGATGACTTTCATCGTGCTCTCGTCACGATAGCCTGGATAATAGTCAAGATAATAGGACAGCATGCGTCCGTCCTTGATTTTGCGTGTACGCAATGATACGGTCTTGCAAATGTTGCTCATAACTGATATGTATTATTGATGATTATTCATGGTGAAGTGTCTCTTCACGGCTGCAAAATAACTGAATGATACTTCCGTGACTCCAATTATTTGCAGTCATTGATGGATAATGCTGAAATCATTTGAAATCACAGTCCTTTTGCTGCTCTTTCCGCCATTGCTCGCTCCACATCCGTCTTCAAAAGCAAGTTCTTTACACCCACTTTTACCTTGCTAATATGGTGAACTCTCACAATATGGCAGATATTGGCACTTGTCAGACCATACAACAGCTGCACTTGTTCGGTGGTATAATAGTTGTCATCGCTCATGAGGTCAGTCCTGCGCAGTTCTTCAAGATGTTCCTTGGAATAATAGGTGCGACCATACTCACGTTTGGTGGGTATCTTATGACGATATGCATATGCCCTGAGTGCCGACTTGCTCATACTGAAAGCATCCTCTACATCATCAGCAGTCACCCATTCCGTGATGCTGTTGATGTCAACGGCAGTACCGAAGAACTCATCAATATGCCGTTTGCTGTAATAGTTCTTGCCAGCGATACGGCACATCGGTATCTGGTTGCGCTTGGCGGAGGTGTAGAGCCAAGACTTCTTGACCTTATAAATGGACATCACTTCCTCACCAGAATAATAGTCAAGCACCTCATTCTCCTCTTTCCCTTTTGTCGGTTCCTGCTTTCGTATTTGCTTTTCTGCTTTTGCCTTTTTATTGGGTTTGCTCTTGCTGGCAGGAATCACACGCTTGTAGGGATTACCCTCAAACATCTTCTCTATATCAGCCTTTCTTACGAATGCCATTCTGCTGCTCAATCTTGATGCCTTCAACTTTCCGTTAGCCACAAGTTTGTAGATATACTGTCGGGTGCATCCCATCAGAATGGCAGCTTTGGAGAAGGTAAGATACTCCTGATGTTGCAGATCCATGATTGGCTCAATACCGTTAATCAATTCCTGCTGTCTTTTCTTCCTAAGACGTTTTGCCTCTGCCTGACATTCCTCGGAACAGTATTTCTGCATACCGCTTCTTGGCACGAATGTCTTGCCACAAAATTCACATTTTCTTGTCGGTCTCATACTCTATGATATTGCTATGTTCTACATACTTTGAGTATTCCACCTATGGAGTAAACGGAAGTGAACCATTGACAACCTTTGTCAACCCAATCCACGATATAACGCTTTTTGCCTATCAGCTTCAAATCTGTCCTTCATCGTAACCACTCGTAAACCCTTGTCAACTACGTTCACAATATGACAAAATAAAAGCTCCGCAAATTCTCCACGGTAGAAATACGCTGCAAAAATATGTGGAAAATCGGGAACTGCCAAAAAGCACTCAGAAAGTATTAAAAAACAAAGAGTGTTGAAAATCAATACTTTATGGTTAGTTAGTCATAGTAAGTTATGGTTAGTTATAAGGCTCTAAATACAATACCCAAAACTTGCAAATATGGATGAGATTGTCTACTTTTGCAAATGAAAAGGAACGAAATTTGATAGATATGTGTACTTTTAAAAATATAAATAATTAATAATCATTTTTTGTGTCCACTTTGGGGAACTGCTACACTACTAGGGCTTTGTTGGGAAATAACTGTATTCAGAATGAATATTTTTTGTGACTTCTGATGTCATTTTTTGCAAATTTAGTAGGTCATTTGGAAAAAAAATAGTAAGTTTGCAGGTGAAATGGTGTTAATGTAAATACATGGCAATGAAAAATAGTCTGTGATATGTGTCACAAAAGAATCTTAATTATAAAAATTGAAATAATGAAACAGCTAAAAATTTTCTTTTTGTCACTATTTGCTATAGTTAGCTTAGTGGCATGTGACAGTGCTAAGACATCAGATGAGATTCTTACAGAATGTGGTTCTGGTGTTGTGATGGTTGCTAACCAGTTTTATTATAAAGTGACTTTACCAACAGGGAAAGTCTGGTATTTTACGGGCTTTGACAAAGACGGAGACTTTGAAAATTGGACAATGGATTTGGAAGAAATCCAAAAAAATAAGAAAATGCTTACGGGTACAGGCTTCTTGATTTCCAAAGATGGTAAGATTTTGACTAACAGACATGTGGCAGCTCCTACCATTGATTTATCTAATACCAAAAAGTCAGTTAGAGCTTTATTGGATGGTATGGCAGAGATGGTAAGAGCGGAAATGCAATCAATGTCTGAGAAATATGACGAGTTGGAAAATGCCAAAAGAGCATGTTATTCATATAATGAATATGATGGTAATATTTATGTAGATGATGAAAAAATGCAGCAAATTGAGCAGGAACAGGCTGAGTTGAAAGAGGCATATGATGAAGATTCTGAAATCAAAAATAGTCTTAAAACTATTGATTTGAGTGAATTGAAAGTGGAAACTGTTTGTGAATTGGGTATTGCCTATAATAATACTTTTGTTACTAAAATTACTGATTTCATTCCTTGTGTTATGACTTCAGTTTCTGATAAAGAAAATGTGGATTTGGCAATGTTGCAATTGAAGAGTAAGCAAACGCCAGATGGCAAATATGTATTTGCGGTTTCTGATAAAGATGAAGAGCAAGGCTTTACTGACAAGGTTAAGAATCTGTTTGCTTCTTCTGATAAGGATGAGTTGCAAACTGAACAGAAGCTTTATATGATTGGTTTTAATGCAGGATTTACACTGTCTAATACATCGCAAGGAATCAAGGCTCAGATTACAAGTGGTACCATCTCGCAAAAGCCTGATAATGATAAGATTATGTACACGATTCCTAGCTTGCCTGGTTCCAGTGGTAGTCCTGTGGTGAACGAATATGGAAAGTTAGTAGCTGTGAATTTTGCAGGCATGACAGGTACACAGAGTTTTAACTATGGTATTCAAAGCAAGAGAGTTCTACAGTTTGTTAATAATGATTGAGTAGAGTAAGTTTCTAAACTATTATTACTCAAAAAGCGTAGAATCCTGCTGGCATCACTGCTAGCAGGATTCTACGCTTTCCCTATTAATTTTTTTAATATGTCGTCTGCAAAATGAACTCTATTGAACTCTTGTGAATTCTTGTTCAGCATTTGTCTGCTGCTCTGTCTCTGTAGTCTCCTGCTGCAGAGTTGTCTCCTCCTGAGTATTCTCTTGTGTAGTTTCCTGAACGGTAGCTGGTTGCTCTGCCTGGGTGTTCTCTTCTGTTGCTACATGGGTGTCTTCTTCTCTACGCTTAAGAAAAAAGGTATCATAAAAATAATAGATGGAAAGAGGTGAATCTTAGTCGTAGTTTAGTCAAACTTAGTCGAATTTTTAGTTAAACTTAGTCGAACTTAAGGTAGTTGCTTTGTGGTAATGCTTTGATAGTCAGTTGTTTGTTGTGTGATTAAACTTGGTTGCGCTTTTAAACGTTTAGTCGAACTCAAAATATAGAATATAATATTGAGTCCACCTATGCCCCGATAAGATGACGATAGTATTGTATCGGTGTGTTCGATACTGTGTCCTTTCCATTAGACTTTTGGGGAATCATGGAGAAGAGGGTAACGAGTATTGTCGCTTTGGAAGATTTTCCTTGTTTTTCAATTAGTAATAGATAAATTTGCTTGATTTTGCGAGTAAAACAAAAGTTTTGAATAAATAATTTGGTAGATACACTTAAAAAGTGTATCTTTGCTTTTATATTGAGAGTGTAAACTAAACTGTGTCAAGCTACAATAAAAGTAGTTTAACACAGTTTTTATATTATGGACAACTTAGAAATTGATTACAAGAAAGCAGCTCAGCAGTTGCGT
>NZ_JBQKLN010000062.1:0-18259 GCF_052116205.1 Prevotella sp. Sow4_E9_plate
GTTGTGTCCCTTACAGTGGGCGCCAACTTCCTCCACTGATCTGCCCACGTGGATGCTGCCATCACGATAAATCACGAAATGATAACCGATGCAGAAAAAGCCACGCTCACGATGCCAGCGGTCGATGTCGGCAACGGTAAAGTTGCGACCTTCCTTGGTCGCACTGCAATGAATGATGATTTCCTTAATCTTACGCATGATAATCTTGATTTTTATTGGAATAGTGATAAATACTTAAGAGGAATATCCTCAACGCCCCAGTTTCTGATGACCAGGGAGATTTCCTCCCCGTTCTCCAATGCCTCGTCTATCTTCTTACGGAAAACCATGTAGCATTGTTCGGAATGAGCCACAAGACCTGTAATCTGAGACTTACCGATGATGATACTGCCATATTTTAAGGTATAGGGACCATTTCCAGGCATGATGACAGGCTTGCGGATAACGGACTTCGGAATACGGCTTGTTTCTTTCAGTATTACAGGCATGATACTGTAAGAACCTTTCCCTTGATTATAAACCGGTAGAAGTGCAATCTTATATGTACCTTGCGCCAGACGACTCCTGCAGTTCTCCAAAGTGCCGCAGAAAAAAATTCCGTTTATAAACAGTGAGCCATCCCATCCCCATTTAGTGAAACGACGGCGAAATATACTGATGTTCATGATAATTAACAATTTATAATTAATAATTGATAATTGAATCTAAGGGGTGGCCATTAAGGATAAGGTTGAATTGAAAAACCTTAATGACCCTTAATGACCTTGACCCTTAATGACACCGATTAGACGGTAGATGATGCTTTCTGATAGCGTTTGTCAGGCAAAACGCTTATCAAGCCCTGACGCTTCCAGTTCTTCAGCATTTGTTTTACCGATTCGCGTGTAGAACTTGCACCCTTTACGGCAACACTCTGTTGCTCAGCCTGTTCAAAGGTGAAAGTAACGTCCAGCCGCTCGAAAATAGAGTCGTTTCTTCCACGTCGTGAACGGTCGTATGGCGACTGTCCGGAATAGTTCTTCGACGAGAAAGCATCCTCGATGCGGCTGCGGAAGAAATAGAGCGCATTCTCCAGCTGATAATCAGCCAGGGTGTCGAAGACAGCAAGCATGGTAGGCGTCTGCATCTTCACTATCAGTTCCTTCCACAACTGCGGATTCTGCTTCAACTGCGTCTCTGCGCCCTGGAAACCATGCTTCTGAATCAGCGATTCTGCCACCTTGCAGAGCATGATGCATGTCATCATTCTCATCGTTGTAGGACAGATTCTGAAACGCTGGCGAGCCTTCACCTTGTCGTCATTTTTCATTGTCTCCAGTCTGATCTGTTCCAGCCATCTTCTACCTTTCTCCTCCAGCTTCGGCAGCACAACCTCGCCCGACATCAGCGGCAGCAGATGGGCAATCTGAATGATGCGGTCACGCTGGCGCTCAGTAAGAATGTAGAGATTCTCTGACAGCGGAGTGAAGGTGTTGTCCGGTGTACGAGCCACGACAATACGACTCTGAAAACCATCCGTATAATTGCTTACCACTCGATAGAGGGCATCAGGCGTTCCGCACATCACCACGTTCCATAACAGTCGTTCGATATGGACGTTTACCGCATCTGCACTTCTTGCCTCTCGTTCGTAGCTCGTACCGTCGTAAGCCTGACGCAGCATCACGGAAAAATCGCTCATGGCAGATTTCCACTTCTGCGCCACGGTGTCAGCTTCCGGTGTGAACGAGAAGGCGTGCTTGCCCTCGGTGTTAGCCAGACGCTCGGCAAGATTTGCCACAGTATTGTTCAGCGTCAGACATCTTACAGGAAGTTTCGGCTCTTCCGGCTGCTCCTTCTTGTTCTTCGCCGCACGCTTCTTGGCTCTCCATTCGTCCTCCTTTTGCTGGTACATTTTGTCCATTTCCTTCACTTCTGAAGTCCATGCGCCAATCACCGGGTCGATGCTTCCCTTTCCGGATGCAAAGTCACCGGCGATGTAGGAGATGAGGTTCAGCGAGTTCATCTTGCCGTGAACAGCCACCTTGACTCCTGTGGCAAGCATTCCGATGGCAGGACAGATGGCAGAAATCACTGGCATTGCCAGGGCTGGTCCTACAGCGTCAACCGATTCCTTGACTCCCTGCGGCATTTTGGGCAGGGAGTTGAAATAGAACATTTCGTCCTTCACGTTGACTTCGTCCGTTGCGTTCTCCTGCCCCTCATAGCCTGCAACAGAACCACCACTAACAGCGCCCTGTTTCATTCTCTCCTGACGGATAATAGCGAGTACATCCTTCAGTCGCTTAGGCATTTGCGTGATTTTCTCGTTCAATGCCGAGTTGATGCAAGCCATCTTCTCCTGCTCTGAAAATCCATCGTAGCAGGGAATGATCTGTCCCATCAGATTACCGTCAAAACCGCAGATGTGGCGCAGGTTCACGGCAAGCTCAAAAGTCAGCGTATTGCGGTTGGAACGTACCGGTTCTCGTCCGTCATTATACATCTGCCACCACTTCCGGATGATTTCAGAATAAGGGATTCCGAGGTAATCCGCAGAGCTGGATGAAGGAGAAGAGGAAGGAGCAGAGTTTCTCAAATTCTGAAATTCTTGACTCTTTAAAATCCCCTGAGGATTCTGGATCTTCTTGATCTCTTCGAGCCAAGGCTTGTAATGTTTATTCGCCTTGTGCGCACCCTCCGGAAGCTCTTCCTGTCCGAATCTTTCTCTCTCTTCGAGCAGCTTGCCTTCAGCCGCAACCGCAGCTTCGTCATAAGCATCCTGAAAGAGACGAGGAGAAAGGAAGAGCAGGTCTTCTCCATCCGATGAAGTAGTGAAATAGACACGGTTGATGTCATGCGCCGAAGTATCCATTTCGCACTCCAGCATCGTGGAGATGCGTACCTGGTTCTCAAGAATAGTCTTGCCCTTTTCTCTCTTGAACACCGCATGACCGCCCTGTCTTGCACTCCTCTCCAGCATCAGCAGTCCGAACTTCTCCGGTTCCTTCAGCAGCAGCTTGGCAGCCTTGGCAAAAGCCTCCGGCTCATCCATATCAAACCCGAAAGCACCGCTTGGCAGTTTCATTCCCTTCACCATCCCTTGCGGATAATGGCCAGAGTAATTAAACTGCACCAGTCTCCGTTTCGCAGCATCGTTTCCGGCTCGAGCCAGACGAAGATTCGCCTTCTGCTCGTTGCTTCCACGCAGCAGCTTGTACTCCTCTTCCGAGGTGATGGAGCGGGCAACCTTGTGCCCATTCTCCACCTTAATTAAATAACAACTCATCTATCTTTTCCTTATCGTTTCAATTGATAATCCACAACCGCATCAGCAGCCTCTTCTGCCTCCTTTACCAGAGTGCTTCCGATATTGATTCCCTCGTCGCAAAACACCTTCAGGGTGAGCTGGATAGCTCCGTCCTTGGTCTTGCTCACACGTCCGTGAGCCAGCTTTCTGATCAGTTCCGCCTGCGAGCGGATTCTTGGTTTCGCCATGAAGTCGAAAGTACCGTCCGTCAACTGCTGGGCAATGCCCGGCGAGCGGAACCCCTCCACCTTGTTTCTCACCCCTTCGTTTTCAGGTGAAAACATGAAACACTTGCCTTCGTCATAGAAAGCCACACCACCCAGCTGCACGTGCTGGCAGCCGTTCATCTGATTATTCTGCTTATTAACCGTCTTTTTCATAAAAATCTTAAATTAAAAATTAGGTTGAACGAAAGAAGTGTCGTAAGTTTCAGTTTGCGCAAATTATCCCGGGACAATTCTCACGCCACCTATTTCAATTCAAGATTAGTTACTAGCCAAGTTTCACGATGTCCGTAACCAGGATGTCCTGGTAAACCTGACCATTGTACTCACGAGTCGTGAATCGGAGCGTAACCGCCACCACTGTTCCCGGAGCAAACTTGCACAGGGCAATGTTGCCGAGCATTGCCGCAGCATACTGGTTCTCGTACTTGCCGCCCATCTCCTGGAGGATGATGTTGCATTTCATCATCTGGCCGTTCTCACTCTTCTGACTCTGTACAGCGAAAGCCTCGCCCTGCTGCACCACTCTCATAATCTGAGCATTCATAATATAATAAATGTACGAAGGTGTTTCAAGATCTCCTTGTAAAATTACTGAGCTTTCTTGTTTCTTCGACGATGCAAAAGTACAATGATTTCCAAACAAAAAGACAAAAAAAATCCCTCACGAATCCGTTTGGGGGATGTGGGGGATATACTTTGAAATTTTAGGGGATACCCTTGGGGGATACTATCTTAACTTTTCTATCTTTCGTGTATTGATGACCTTTCCTGGCTTAGCATATTTGACGTCCAGAAACTCTAAGTCTAGCTTGTCAGCAATCTCTTTATACACTACACAGCATTGTGGTGCTTTACTGTCATCAAGCGTCCATTTCGTATAGTCATTTTTCTTGAAATATTCATCAATCTCATGAAAATCATAAGCTGAACATCTCAATCTTGTGCTGAAAGCAGAATTGATCTGATCAATGAAAAGACGCTGTGTTGACTTCTTCAACCAATTCTTTCGGGAGAAAACCTTATAGGCGATGAACCAATGTTTCTGTGCGCTGAGGGTATTGTCTTCTATTAAGTCTTTAAGTTTAAGCATCAGCTTGTCTACATCCACATTCTCCTTGAATGCGATGTTCTTGAATACGGCTTCAACCTTCTTTTGGCAATGCTCCTTGGCAATTTGATAAGAAAGATACTTATCGAGGAAATCATAAATGTCGTTGTAGGTCTGTTCTTTCTTTTCCAGAATGTAAGCTACAATCAGTTTGATGTTCCTGCCATTGTTGTGAAATACCTGTCCGAATCGGCAACCGAAAAGGATATTAGCCCGTTCTACGACAATCGTGTTCTTCAGTTGGGTGGCATCAGGATAGATGAGTGCTTCTTCCTGACTGTCCTGCATATAGATCAGTTCCAGTCTCTCTTCATTCTCCTTACGGTACTTGTCCAGTACCTTGGAGAACAGATCCTCATAATAGGTGTCATTGATGAAGGATTGTCTGAAGCCATGAAATCCCTCATCAACCATAAGGATGATGTCATTGACCATTTTGCGCATTTCTTCGCCTTCATAGCCCTTATAGGAGGTAAGCGTAGGTTCTAATTCTGTTTTAATCTTATAGAATCTCTCCTTCTTATCATCCAACAAAGACCATGCTATTTCTATCTTTAGTGAATTTAGTAAATCGAAAATCTTTCTTACATCATTGCGCAAGATTAGCTTCCAGGCAGCTATTATGTCCTCATTGTTGTTTTCGTCTTCTTCTTTTCCTAAAAGGCGGAAGCAAACTTTGAAGCGATCAACTAGATCTTCTAGCTTGTTTAATTGCACTTCTTGTTCGTCGTCCATGATTTTATAGGTTTAAAATGTTGTGTTGATAAAATAAGCAGCGTGGGGTTCCCTGTAAGTACCAGTATTAAGGTACCTGCAAGAACCTTCAGTAAGGTACAAACAAGTACTGCCCACGCCGTAGAGGAGTGGACGCCTTGCTGTCACCGTCTTCTTACTGAATTTGTGAATTTGCAGGTTCTTAATACTGTAGAAGTGCCAGATAATCAGCGTCTATCTTTTTATGATTACTTTCTGTTTTCTTTCTGTTTCTTATTTCAAATTTTAAAGGGTTTATGCTACATTTTCTTCATCATCCGCCCAGTGGTCGCATTGGCGCATCACGGTCTCCAGCGCCTTCTTTGCACCCTCTGGTGGATACTTGTATTTCTTGAGCAGTCGCTTCACCATCACTCGCATCTTTGCCCTTGCCGATTCCTTCCGGTTCCAGTCGATGGTGCGGTTGCGGTGCAACACCTCCGTCAGTTCCCTGGTCAGCGCCACGAACTCCTCGTCGGAGTAAGCCTGGCGCACTCCTTCCGGCGTGGAGAGCGCATCATAGAATGCCTTCTCCTCGGGCGAAAGTCCCAGGTCGTTGCCCTCTGCCTCTGCCTGCTTCATCTGCTGAGCCATCTTCAACAGTTCCTCTATCACTTCCTCGTTGGTGAGCAAGCCCTTCAGATAGTTGGAGAGACTCTGGCTGAGCATGTCGGAGAAGAGGTCGCTCTGAACCACGTTGGTCTTCTGCTGCAGCTTGATTTTCTCTTTCATCAGTTTGGTGAGCAGTTCCACCGCCAGGTTGCGCTCCTTCATGTTCTTCACCTCATGGATGAAGGCGTCGTCGAAGAGCGAGAACTCTATCTGGCGGTCGCCGAAGAGATTGATTACTCCGTCGGTCTTCACGCTCTGACGGAGGAGCTCACCGATACGCTCGTTGATTTCATGTCGGCTGATCTTGCCCTTCTGCGAGAGTTTGAGCATCATCACGCGCAGCGCATCCATGTAGCACACCTCTGCCTTCTGCTGCTCATTCAGGAGCGAACGGCAGAGCGTGGTGGCGTTGTGAAGCAGATTGCTGTGCTCCATGAAATTCTTCTTGCGCTGAATCATGGCTGGAGAACTCAGGAAGTTGGCTCCGCTCGTAATGGCGAAGGCACGCTTCGTATTGTCCTGTTCGAAGAAGCCGGAATAGTCGAAACCATGAAGCTGGTCTCGGCAGATTTCCATCTCTTCCTTCCATTTCACCAGGGCAGTCTTGGCGATGTCGGGGTCTCCGAAGCGGCGGCGGTCACGGTTGGTGTATTGCTGCATGGCACTCTTCAGCGCCTGCGCAATGCCTACGTAATCCACTATCAGTCCGCCTTCCTTGCCCGGGAACACACGGTTCACTCGGGCTATAGCCTGCATCAGGTTATGACCGCTCATCGGCTTATATACGTACATGGTGGCGAGCGACGGAACATCGAAGCCCGTGAGCCACATGTCTCTTACGATGGCGATTTTCATCTCATCGTCGTTGTCCTTGAATTTTCTTGCCAGTTCCTTCTTGTAGGCTTCATTGCCGATAATCGGCTGCCAGTCTTCGGGGTCCTGGTTCGAACCGCTCATCACCACCTTTACCTTCTCCGTCCACTGGGGGCGAAGCTCCAGCATCTTGCGGTAGATTTTGATGGCGATGGTTCGGGTCAGCGCCACGATCATTGCCTTGCCGGTGAGTTCCTGCGCACGGTTCTGCTCGTAGTGCTGGATGATGTCCCTTACCAGCGTGTCGATGGTGGCGTCTTCGCCCAGAAGTACTTCCAGCCGGCTGTGCTCCTGCTTCGCCTGCCTGATCTGCTCCTCGGTGGCTCCCTCATCGGCCAGGTTGTCGAACTCATCGTTCAGCAGCTTCATCGTGTCTTCGTCGAGGTTCAGGTTCACCACCCTGCTCTCGTAATAGACCGGACGGGTGGCTCCATCATCCACCGCCTGACTCATGTCGTAAACGTCGATGTAGTTGCCGAATACTTCCTCCGTGTCTCTGTCGCGGTCGCTGATAGGCGTTCCGGTGAAGCCGATAAATGACGCGCCTGGCAGGGCTTCTCTCATCTTCTGGCTGAATCCCTTCTTCATCGTCAGACTCTTGTTGTCCCAGTGCTCCTCGCCGTATTGCGAGCGGTGCGCCTCGTCGGTCATCACGATGATGTTACGGCGGGTGGAGAGTGCCGAGTCGCCTTCTTCAAACTTCTGAATGGTGGTGAAGATGATTCCCCCACTCTTTCGGTTACGGAGCAGATTGCCCAGGTCTTCACGGCTCTGGGCGTTCTGTGGTTCCTGACGAAGGAAGTCCTGGCAGCGGCAGAACTGACCGAAGAGCTGGTTGTCGAGGTCCTTGCGGTCGGTTACTACCACGATGGTCACTTCGGGCAACCTTTGCACCAGCTGGTGGGCGTAGAACACCATGGAGAGGCTCTTGCCCGAACCCTGCGTGTGCCAGAACACGCCGATTTTTCCGTTGCCTTCCACGGCGGTACGGGTGCGCTGCAGGGCTTTGCCCACGGCGTAGTACTGGTGATAGGCGGTGAGAATCTTGGCGTATTTGCCCTGGTTCTTGTCGAAGCAGATGAAGTTCTGAAGGATGTCGAGCAGTCGCTGCTGCTGGAACATGCCGAGGAAGAAGGTGCGATAGTCGGCAAAGAGGGTTGACTCGTATGAGCCGTCCACGGTCTTCCATTCCATGTAGCGTTCCAGCTTGGCGGTGATGGTTCCGGCACGGGTCTCGCTCATGTCGCTGATTACGTTGAAGGCGTTGTAGCTGAAGAGGCTTGGAACGTCCTGCTGATAGTTTCTGATCTGCTTGTAGGCATCTTCGATGGATGCGTCTTCAGAGATGGCGCTTTTCAGCTCCACCACCACGAGGGGCAATCCGTTGACCATTACCACCATGTCGCAGCGCTTGTTCTTATACTCTTCTACCCGCCACTGGTTCACCACCTTGAAGAGGTTTCTTTCGGGATGGTCGAAGTCGATGAGCCTCATCAGGGCTGTTCGTTCTTCGCCATTCTGCAGGAATCCCACCTCCAGACCGTTTTGCATCCAGAGGGTAAACTGCTCGTTGTTCTGTTCTAAAGTACCGATGCTGATGTTGGTGATTTGCTTGATTCCTTCATCCATTGCATCGGCTGGCAGTTCTGGATTAAGCCGTCGAATCGAGGCAACCAAATCGGCACGATAGAAAGGCTCCTTTAAGTTGCGCTCCACCTCGTAGCCACATTCGTACGCATAGCCGAGTTCGTCGCGGAACAGGGCAATGAGCGTTTGCTCGTATGCGTCTTCGGTGAATTTCTTTTCGTCTGCCATATTGTTAATATTTTATATTTTCTTTCTCGTTATATTTTTTCGTTGCTCTTCTTATTCCGGGACTTCCAGCTCGCCTGACATGAGGCGAGGGAGAAGGGTGTCGCGGAGAGAGGAGAGGCGGGAGTTCTCCTTGTCTATACGTAATTTCCTATCCATCATAGAATTTGCAATATTAGAGAATCGTATTAACCAATCCTTAGAATATGGGAATTTTTGTTGAGTAATGTCACCCATAACAATATAAGGAATAGATGACCCTCTTGTTCCTCCCATTTTTGTAGGTTTAAAGAACTGTTTCATCATGTGATAAAAGAATATCATAAGATTTTCTTTATCTTGTTCTCTAATTGTACAAGCGTATGTACGCTGGTACAAATCAAATCCTCCATTATAAAACGAAGTTCTTCCTGTATAACTCCCATTTCCTGCTATAATAATGGCTTTACCATTAAATATTGCATCGTTAGAAGCTAATGGTTCTGGAGCACATGAAAAGAACGGATATAAGCCTTTTTCTATCGCTTGATTAGTATTTTTCTTGCCTGTAAAAACATTGCAAAAATCACCCAAGCTTCCAACTTTCCATCCTTCCGGAATCATTCCCAATTCACTATCAACGAACTTACCATCCTTGAAAGGCTCAAAGTCAACGAACCAATTCTTGAAAATAGCCTGCGCCATCTCCTCCAAATCAGCATTGATCTTGTTGTTCAACTCTATCTTTCGGTCGAGAGAAGAAAGGATGGAAGCAATGCGGCGCTGGTCAGCAAGCGAAGGCATTTTCAAAACATAATCCTTTATTATTTGAGCATTCAGATTTTGTTGAGCTCCGCCGTTAGCTAATGAAGCCAAAGTTGTATAATCGTTTTTCAACGTATAATATACAAATTCGTAGTCTGCAACCTCATCATTTATCGTCAAATTACAGCACGCTTGATTTGTTGTCATTGGCACTTTCACGATACATGATTTTCCTGCTGTTGCCCCATACATTGCAACCGTTACTGTGTTCGGAACAATCCATTTTGCAGATGAATTGTTTAAACCGGAATCTGTGATAGTCTTTTCTGTAGAATAAATTCTATTGAAATCTATCTCTTTTGTATTCAACCAAGGAATTTCTCCCCCATAGTATGAAAGATTAGTACTCTTTGGAGTTCCACCGCTACATACTCTAGTACATACATCCCCCAGTCTTACTTCTTTCCACTCCATCGTATTACCTCCCTAATTTATTCTTCAAATAATTCTTCCGGCTATAATACTCCCTTTCAGCAAGACTCATCGGAAACCTAGAGTTGCTTTCTATAGCCTCATACTCATCCTGCAAGTCTTGAAGATGATCTTGTTGCTGCTTCAGATAGAAGTATTCTTGATCTTGTTTCTGCTTGTAGTAGTATTTCTCTTGCTCTTTCTTCTGTTTGTTGAAAATCACAACCGAAACAACTATAGCAACCACAGACGCCACTACCGCCAACAAAGAGAAAAGCCCAGAATATTCATTTAAAAACTCCATACTCTTACACCTCCCATCCAATTTTCTTCAACTGCAATCTGATCTCTTCTTCCTGCTTCTTGCTTTCCTCAAACAGCTGCTTCAGCTCACCGGTAAGATTTGTCATTTTCTCCTCGAAAGGCACTCCGTCGCCTTCGTCTTCGGCGATTCCTACGTATCTGCCAGGAGTCAGGATGAAGTCCTGAGCAGCAATCTGCTCGGTGGTGCATACGGCACAGAAGCCCTTTTCATCCTCCAGGGTTCCCTGCTGGAAAGCATGGAAGGTGTCAGAGATTTTTTTAATATCCGTATCAGGCATCAGCTCACGAAGCTTGCGAGTAACCATCGTGCCCAGATTGCGGGCGTCGATAAACACGGTCTTGCCCTTCTGTGCCTTGTTGCGGCTGATAAACCAAAGACTTACAGGAATACCCGTACTGTAGAACAGCTGCGAAGGCAAAGCCACGATGCCCTCTACCAGGTCGGCTTCGATGATGGCTTGGCGAATCTGTCCCTCACCGCCACTCTGACTCGAAAGCGCACCATTCGCCAGCACCAAACCAATCTTTCCGTTTGGAGCCAGATGGTGAATCATGTGCTGCATCCACGCAAAGTTGGCGTTGCCAGCAGGTGGCAAACCATACTGCCAGCGCACGTCTTCCTGAAGCGCACTCTGCCCCCAGTCGCTGAGATTGAAAGGAGGATTGGCAAGAATGAAATCTGCCTTCAGCGTTGGGTGCTGGTCATCATAGAATGTGTCGGCAAAGACTTTTCCTAAGTTCGCATCCAAGCCACGGATGGCAAGGTTCATGTGCGCCATCTTCCACGTATCAGGGTTTGCCTCCTGACCGTAGATACTAATCTTGCGCAGGTTTCCCTTGTGGCGCTCTATAAACTTGGCACTCTGTACAAACATACCGCCGCTTCCGCAGCAAGGGTCATAGACTCTGCCCTCGTAAGGCTCCAGTATCTCTACCAGCGTACGGACAATGCAGGAAGGCGTATAGAACTCGCCACCATTCTTGCCCTCCAGGCTGGCAAACTGTTGCAGACAGTATTCGTAGGTTCTGCCCAGCAGGTCTTTCTCATCGCCAGCATCGTGCATTTCTATGTTCGTAAAGAGATCTACCACATCGCCCAGACGGCGCTTGTCCAGCTCCGGACGGGCAAAATTCTTAGGCAGAATGCCCTTCAGTCTTTCGTTTTCACGCTCAATGGCAGTAAGCGCTTCATCTATTACCACGCCTATTTCCGGTGTGTGGGCAGCAGCACTAATCTTGCTCCATCGGGCTTCAGCAGGCACGAAGAAGATGTTCTCGGCGGTGTATTCGTCCTTATCTTCCGGGTCGGCGTATTCGTCGCCCTGCAGCTCCTGGAACTTCTGTTCGAAGCGGTCGCTGATGTATTTCAGAAAGATGAGTCCGAGCACAACGCCCTCGTATTGCGAAGCGCTGAGGTTGCCTCTCAGAATGTCGGCAGCCTTCCATATTTTCTCTTCAAAACCAATGCTGATGGTATCTTGTTTCTTAGCCATGATTGTTTATTTATTAATGAGCACAAGTCGCCAGTCTGCGTTGCTGAAAACGTAGGAACTGTCTGTGCTGGTTATTGTAAATATCTGATCGTCTATCTTGATTTCATCGTCCTTGATCGTGTAAGGATAACTTCCGCAGGGACTGATTTCATATTCACCGTGCACTAATTTGCCCCCTTCATCGAAGTGGTAAACCATTTCCTTTTCAGTGAAATAAACGCTGTCTGTGGTGAATCGGCAATAGGTGGGAGCCTCCTTGATGTCTATTTTCAAGGCTCCAAGGCGACCTTCAGCCTTCCAAAGTTCCCATTCATGGGCTGTAAATGCAGTTTTATAATCGAAAAAAGTGGATTTTTCGGTCTCTTCATCACTGGAACAAGAGAAAAATGAAAACACGAAAAGGGCGGCTACCATCGCATAAAAACACGATAATAGTCGCCCTCTGATAAGTGCAGCATGGCTTGAAGCTAATTCTGATTCTCCAGAATTACCCCCCTAAAATGCTGATAGTCAAGCTGTTATGCAATTTTATACCCATACTTATCTTACTTTTAAAGTCTTTAATTCATACGGAGCAATGTCATTTGCCCGATATTGAAGGCAAAGTTAATAAAACTTTTCGAAACCACCTAATTTTATCACGTTATTTAACGGGAAAGTGATGAGGAGAGCAGAAAAAGGGGCTTTGAGGGCAGTTTTTACTCCTTCTGAAGGCAAAAATAAGAAGGGTAAAAATGCAGTTATGGGGCAGAAATGCACATTTTCTACCCTCATTTCTGTAGGAAAAAGTAAAAAGAATATACAGAAAGCGATGGGAAAAGTGGACGAATTTCAGAATATCCTGAGAGAAAAAATGCAGGATAAACAAGACAAGAATATATAAGAAAAAACTTCAATACGTTTATAATCAACTGTTTACAAGGTGGTTCTCAGTAATAAAATACCTCTTAATCCTTAACCTTTTTGAGGTCATTAAGGGTCATGTCATCAAGGGTCATTAAGGTTTTCGGGAGAGAAAATGTCATCTATAGTATAATATAAATATATATTTATATTATACTATAGCTCTTAATGACCGAAGCGGATTTTCTTAATGACCCTTAATGACACTGACCCTTAATGACACTTTTTGTTGCTCTGCTGGTATTTTCATCTGTCATTCAGCCTCTTCACAACATTGCTGCAAGAAACTTTGCATGAAATCTCAACAGAAGCCATTGTGTTACAGCCACTTATATCATTTCCTGCAAAGAAAGTTGGGGTAAAAGCTTGCAATCGGAGCAAAAATGTTGTATCTTTGCACCAGCAATCGAAGGAAACGCCTTAGGTGCCTGATAACGGGCATCTCTTACGACCGAGGCGGGGGATAAATGATGACAGGCGCCGGTCATCAATGACGACCCCGAAAAGGACAAGAAACGGGGCTATCCGGGGAGTTGCAAAAATGAACCTTTTAACACAAACGACTATGATTAATTACAGCATCGTAATGCGTAGCGTGAACGCAAATCTTCTGGCTATCAACCAGGCAAAGTCACGCATCAACCAGGCGAAGAAGGAGGGCAAGGAGCCTGAGAAGGCTGACCTCGACCTCGTGAAGACCGAGAAGCAGAACGCCTTCGCCGTGTCGCAGTACACCGACATCATGACCATCGAGAAGTTTGCCAAGCACATCACCTCTCATGGCAGCGTGTACTCCAGAGCCGACATCAGCGCCATCCTCTACATGGCAGTGGACTGCATGAGAGAGATGCTGCTCGAGGGCAAGAAGGTCCGTCTGGGCGACCTGGGTGACTTCTCCGTCCTGCTCACCTCGAAGGGTGCCGAGGATGCCGACAAGTTCACCGCGCAGAACATCACCGACGTGAAGGTGCAGTGGGAGCCTGGCCAGCAGTTCAAGACCCTGCGTGACGAAGCCGAGTTCAACCTCGTGGCAAGCCGTAGTGCTCAGGCAGCCGTGCTCAAGGCAATCAAGGGGGGCAAGACCAGCGTAGACCTCAATGCTCCAACCACTCCGGAGGGAGGCGATGACGGAACCAGCGGCGGCGGTTCTACTACCACCGGAGGTGGCGAGAATACCGGAGGTCAGGGCAGCGAGAGTTCCGGCGGAACGGGTAGCGAAGGCTCAGGCACCGACCAGGGCGGAGACGTAGGTTTCTAGACAGAGGGGGAGTTAAGGGAAGTTAGAGGGAAGTTAAGGGAAGTTAGAGGGACAAATGTCCTGCATCTTACAAAAAGACTATTGTCTCTTAACTTCCATAACGACCGTAGGGAGTGATAACTTCTTTAACTTCATTAACTTCATTAACTCCCCCACTTGCAAAAACTGATTTGTTTAACCTTTAAATTAGAAAGACTATGAAAAGAGACACATGGAAGATGGTGTTGCAGATAGCCATCAGCATCTTGACGGCAATCGCAACCACGCTCGGAGTGACTAGCTGTGTAGGCTAGAAGTTGAAAATGAAGAATGGCCGTTCTCCTCTACCCCATGAGGAGGCGGTCATTTTTTCGTATTCCGGTCATTAACGGTCACGGTCATTTTCGGTCATTAAGGATTTCGGGTTTTTCAAATGTCCCTCAAGATGTCACTCAATAATACGTTTTACATAGATAGCCACCTCTCCTAACCCAAATATTTCTCATTCTGATTTACGATTGAATCTCTGAAATCTTTCATGATTCTACTTCTTTTACGGTTATTGCTCCTATCGTATCATAGGTTGCTATCTTCAGAAGAAGTCCAAAGAAATCCTTCTCATCCAATCGCCAACTTCTGCAGACTATCTTTCTGTTTGCTCCTTCTGGAAGCATATTGGTAAAAACCGGGAATAGATAATCAGACTGATAAGGGGCTTCCCTGAAAGGCATGGTAAGTGAGACAGGATCGTGGGTCCTATCCATCATATACTGCTTGTCGTATGTGAAGGTATAACCTCTGCCAGGAGTAGCTTCCTCTAAGAGTCCAGCCTCCATGTCGTGACAATAAACGATAGCTTTTCTCATGACTTACTTTATTTAAACAGTTTGACGAATCTCATATTTAACCTCCATGCCAAGGATATCCATGATTTTTTCAACCGTCGATAGAGAAGGGTTTCCTTTACCGCTCTCTATTTTCTTGATGGTTGAAATGGCTATTTCAGACATGTCTGCGAGGTCTTGCTGTGTAATCCCCAAGGCCTTACGCTGCAATTTCATTACTTCTTGAATTTTCATATCAAGTAGTGTATTATATTGTACTTTTTGTGCAAAGATAAGAAATGTTTTTGGATTAAACAAGCAAAAGTATCATATAATGTTCTTTTTATGAAAAATTATAATTTCGTGAGATTTTATTTTGGTAAGGAGAGGTGTCACTTGCAAAGTGAGGTCATTAAGGTCACGGTCATTAAGGATTTCAGATTATCAAAATATTCCTCTATCTTATAAAATAAGGTTAAATCAAGTTCGCTCTGCGAACAAAATCCATCCATATAATCACTTTTCTGAATATTTTTTTGTATTTTTGCAGATATATTGCGCTGATATAGAGTTGAGCATAGCTTATCCTCCTAGATTACAGACGCATAATGAATAATCAAAAATTAAGTAAATATGGACATGGCAAAATATATAGGTGAGACTACTGAATACGACAAGAAGCAGGAAGTGGAACGCCGTAAAGTGAAAAGTTGGCTCAAGAGCGTCAGCGCCTTTGCCAATGGCAGTGGCGGTTGCCTATTGTTTGGTATTGCCGATGACGATACTATCATAGGGTTGACCGATGCCAAGACTGATGCCGAATTTATCAGCCAAAAAATTAAGGAGCGCATTGATCCTATGCCGCAAATCGACTTGAAGATAGAGCGTGTAGAAGACAAGGAATTGCTCATTCTTCATGTGCATGGAGGCGAAGATACACCTTATTATTATATAGGCGACAGCGTTCTTGAAACCTTTGTGCGCATTGGCAACGAATCGGTTGTGGCTGATAGTACCGAACATAAGCGTCTGGTATTAAGAGGTCGCAACTCTTCATTCGATGCACGCCCAAGCGATGAAATGTTTGAAGATTATGCATTTTCCAAACTTCGCAGCCGCTACTATGCCTGGAATGGGCTTAGTTTCGACAAAAAACATTACCGCTCGTTTGGCTTGGTTGACAATAAGGGAATACTTACCTATGCCGGTCTGTTGATGGCAGACGAATGTCCATTGCGCCAAAGCCGTGTGTTCTGCACAAGATGGAACGGCAAGACAAAAGCAGGAGGAAGCATCGATGCTCTCGACAGCGCAGAGATTACAGGCGGACTTGTAACTCTTCTTGAAGACACCATGTCCTTCATCCGTCGCAACAATCGTACCCTTTGGTATAAAGAACCGATGCAGCGCATCGAGATCCCTCAATATATGGAACGTTGTGTGATGGAAGTTGTAGTGAATGCATTGGCTCATCGCGACTATCTTATCCAGGGTAGCGAGGTTCATGTAGATATGTACGATGACCGTATGGTGATATATTCTCCAGGTTCCATGCCAGAAGGAAGACTTATTCAAACAATGAACTTAGAAGATATTCCTTCTGTCAGACGCAATCCAGTTATCGCAGACATCTTTGCTCAGTTGGGTTATATGGAGCGTAAAGGTTCGGGCATGGGCAAAATCATCAAACCGATTAAGGCTCTTCCTTACTTTGAAGAAAAGATGCTCCCAACCTTCTTCTCCGACCGTGCTCAGTTTACTGTCACATTCCCGAATATGATCTTAGCCTGGCAGGAATCTCATCCTGATATTGAGGTAAACTTTGTGGAAAATGAAGGTGATACTCAAGATGTCCCTCAAGATGATACTCAAGGTGATACTCAAAGTGATACTCAAGGTGATACTCAAGGTAGCACCCAAGATGGCACTCAAAGCGATGACTTAGATAAATGGATAGAATATCAAGTAGCTGTTTATCCTAAGATAACAACAGGTGAACTGGCTCAACTATCAGGGAAAAGCATTATAACTATCAAGCGTCACATCACCAAAATGCCTCATATTGTGTATGTAGGTAGCGGCTATAGCGGTCATTGGGAAGTAAGGAAAAAGGAATGAAACAAAAACTAATCCTGCATCCATCCAATTTGCTACATAAAGGTACAGACAATAATTTATAAGAATGAAGAAGATATTATTCCTACACGGATTCTTTGCCACGGGCAGTTGTCCGATGGCGAGAGCCTTGAAAGAGGCGTTTGAGGGGACGGCGGTGGTGCTGACTCCCGACCTGCCATTGCACCCCAAGGAGGCACTGAAGGAGATTCGCTCCATCATCGACCGGGAACAGCCCGACTTGCTTCTGGGCAACAGCTGCGGCTCTTTCCTCGCCCAGATGCTGGCTCCAGTGGTGGGCATTCCTGCCCTGCTCGGCAATCCGTATTTCATGATGACGGAGTTTCTGAAGGAGCGAATCGGCGAGCATGAATACAAGGCACCGAGAAGGGACGGAAATCAGCGATTAGTGATTGACGAGGCGCTGATTGAGGAATTTGCGGAGCTGGAAGCCGTGCAGTTTGACCATTGCAACCCCTATTATAAGGATCGTGTGTGGGGACTTTTTGGTGAGCAGGACACCCTGGCTCACTTCTCCCCTCTCTTCCTGGAACATTACAACCAAGCCTTCCATTTCCCTGGCGGTCACACGCCTACTGAGCAGGAGGTAAAGACCTGGTACGCTCCCCTTGCCCAGAAAATGCTGATGGAGTTTTCGGCAAAGGAAGAAAGATATTTCCAGCATTTCAAGGGCGGCAAATACAAGTTCATCCATTCAGCCTTCGACTCAGAGACTCAGGAGCGCATGGTGGTTTATCAGGCTCTCTATGGAGACCAAGCCTATTGGGTAAGACCGGAAAAGATGTTCTTCGGGAAAGTTACGAGGGACGGCAGAACTTTCAATCGTTTCACGGAAATAGACATAAAATAAATGATAAAGATACGTTGCGTAGTAGAACATATTACCTACCAAAATCAGGAGAATGGATATTCCGTGATGAGGGTTAAGGTCAAGGATTATTCAGAACTTGTTACCTTGGTGGGCAACCTGCTGGATATACCAGTGGGGGCTGTACTATTGTGTAATGGTGACTGGAAAGTAGATAAGCGATACGGACGTCAATTCGTATGCGAAACGTGGGAAGAAGTGATGCCTGCAACTGTATATGGCATAGAGAAATATTTAGGAAGCGGACTGGTGAAAGGCATTGGTCCGAAGTATGCTCATCTGATAGTTGAGAGGTTCGGTACTGATACCATCGAGGTAATTGAAGATGACATCGAACGACTATATGAAGTGGCTGGCATCGGTAAGAAGCGTGTTGAGAAAATCCGAGACAGTTGGGAGAAACAGAAGGACATCAAGAATGTAATGATTTTTCTTCAACAATACGGAGTAAGTACTGCTTATGCCGCCAAAATATATCGCCAGTACGGCAAGGAAAGCATCGACAACGTGAAAGAGAATCCTTATCGCCTTGCAGATGATATTTGGGGTATCGGATTTAAAACCGCTGATGGTATTGCCTCTAAG
>NZ_JBQKLN010000063.1:0-17014 GCF_052116205.1 Prevotella sp. Sow4_E9_plate
CTTGCTTTCAGATTGCCGAGTGCAGCATATCTTCTACAAAGATAATGCAAACGAGCGCAATGAAAGCTTGCTTTCAGATTGCCGAGTGCAGCATATCTTCTACAAAGATAAAAAGAATAATTCAAATATCCAAGAAACTCTTGAAAAAATTGATTTTGCCGTCCCCCTTTTCTTGCCTTTTCCCTATCTCCTCTTCACCAAAACATAGATGATGACGGGGGCACCGAACAAAGGGGTGACGGCATTCAGGGGGATGATGCCACCGCCCGAAGGGAGGGTGCAGAAGAGATTGCAGAGAAGGGCAAGGACTGAACCCAACAGCATCGTGACGGGCAACAGCCGGCGATGATTCTCCGTACCGATGAGGAGACGGGCGATGTGGGGAGTGGCTAGACCGATGAAGGCAATGGGACCGCAGAAGGCGGTAACCACTGCCGTGAGAAAGCCCGTGATGAGGAGCAGAATGATGCGCAGACGCCTGATGTTGAAACCCAGATTCTCGGCATACTGTTCGCCTAACAGCATGGCATTCAGCGGTTTGACAAGGAGCAGGGAGGCGATGAGGGCGATGAGGGCAAGCGGAATGAACCATAATACCTGCGCAGCCGAAACATTGCCAAAGCTTCCCATGCCCCAGACCATATACGATTTCACGCCCTCTGCCGTGCTGAAGAAATTGAGCAGTGAGATGGCGCTGCTGGCAAGATAGCCCACCATCAGACCGATGATGAGCAGCACCGTATGACTGCGCACGATGGCAGAAAAGAAGGTGATGACAGCCATCACGAGCATCGCTCCCACGAAGGCTGCGATGAGAATGGCGAGAAAACCGCTCACTCCTACTCCAGCTGTGGCACCATTGCCTAGAAAGTCTGCACCCATGAAATCGCCCAGGGCGATGTTGCCGCCAAAGGCAAGCATCACAATGGCAACAGCCAGTCCGGCTCCGCTGCTGATACCGAATACGTCAGGACCCGCCAGGGGGTTGCGGAAGGCTGTCTGCAGGAGCAAGCCGCTCGTGGCGAGGGCTGCGCCCGAAAGGAGGGCGGTAAGAGCCGCAGGCAAGCGCGATTCCATTACGATATAGCGGAAGCTGTCAGCTTCATCTCCGTGATTTCCAGCGAGTATAGCCCCCACATCCTGCCACGGGATGTTTACACTCCCCCATGCCAGGTTGGCGAAAAACAGTATGATAATGGCGATTGCCCCTAAAACGATGGTTTTCATTCACTAAAACTATTTCTTGTAAAATCTCTGATTAAAGCCCTATTTCTTATAGAATTTCAATTTGCCGAACCGGCTGCCATGCGCCAGGATGATGAACTCTCTGAGCAGCAGCTCGGGATGAAAGCTCGCAAGCTCGAAATAAGGCACCGTAGAGGTATCTACCTGATAGATATTGCCCCGGCTGAAGGCGGCAAGAGCCTTGTAACCGTCATATTCCTGAAGCAGCTGAACCTGCGACAAAGGAGCACCTCCGAAGTATTTGAATGCCCATACATCCACCTGGCTTCCCTTCGCCAGAATCTGCTCCGGACTCATCGGCAGACTTCCGCTGTGCTTATCATCCGAGAAGATATAACGGGCGTTGGCATCCTTCAGGAGAATGCCGATAGTGCTCTGTCCACCAGGCACATACCATACATTGCCCGTTTTTCTTTCGGTCAATATCGAAAGTCCCTTGGGTAGCTTTCCAGCCTCAGCCTTCAACTTCAGATACTCCTTTTCAATCTTCGCAAAAAGAGAATCAGCCTTTAATTCGCAAGATGCAGGAAGAGTAGCCTCTGATGCTTTTCCGGCAACAGTAGTTAATGCTTTTCCGGCAACAGTAGTTAATGCTTTTCCGGCAACAGTAGTTGAAATATTCTTGCCTTTTCCAAAGAGCATGCCGTAGAATTTCATCCATTCCGCCCTTCCCAGTGGCGAAGACTCCATATAGTCGGCAGCTTCAATGATGGGGATATGCAGCTTGTCGAGCTTGCCATATCCACCGCTGTTCTCGAAGGGTGAAACGAGGATGGCTTCGGGTTTCAGGGCGATGATGCGTTCGATGTCGGGAGCCATGCTCGAACCGCAATCCACGATGGAATTCTGGGCAGAAGCATTTCCGGAAGAAGCATTTCCAGAAGAAGCATTTCCGGAAGAAGCATTTCCGGAAGAAGCATTTCCGGAAGAAGCCTTCCCTGCAGAAGCAGCCCTCTTCCTGACATCCGGAATATTGATGTAATTGAGGTCGCAGACGCCACGGATAGCCTGCTGGCATCCCAGTTCGTACATCAGCTGGCAATGGGGAGCAATGAAAACGGCACTCCTCTCCACCGGTGTCCTCACGGTATCGGTAGTGCATCCCATGCCCGAAGTGCGCTGCAGGGCGAGTCGGGTAACCGTCTTGTCCCCCTCCTCTCCCTTCGGAATCAGGATGTAGCGATGCAGCAGCGTCCCCGCCTTCCAGGGGTTCGCAACGTTCACCTCAGCATACTGATACTCAGCGTCTTCCGCATCCTTATCCGAAGATGCAGTCCCCTTCTCCCCATACTTCACGATGGTTAGCAGTTTGACATACTTCATCTTCAGAGTATCCCCCTCTTCAGCCTCTCCCGCCGTCGTCTTTCCGCCCTGGCAGGCAGTCAGCACAAGGAGCGTCAGGAGTGCCCCGAATATATATTTTTTTCTGTTCATCATAATTGGTTAATTAAGGAATACGTAAATATATTATTCCAAAACCTTACTATTTAATATTTTCCTGATAATTAGAAGCCAAATCATAATACATTAATTTGGTATGCTCATTGTTATCCTTACTTGTCAAGGGTAAAAAGCCATTCTTTTCATAGAAAGGAACTGCCGCCTTATAAGCATCAACTGTTATAAACCGACAACCAGTTTTATTATTTATAACAAACAAGGTTTTAATAAAGTCCAAGAGGAAAGAGCCCATACCTGTACCTCGACATTCTATATCAACCCCTAATCTACAAAGTTTTACGGCTGGATAACTTCTCAATCTTTTCTCTTGAACAAAGCGATGTTTTCTAAATCTATTAAATTCGCTATTAGAATTGAAATCCGTTATAGAAACCTTATCATTAGCTAGACTAAAATATGCAGCAATCTGATGCTGCTTATCTTCTACAACGTATGTAACCGCAAGCATTGCCTGCTTGTAAAGACCAGCTTCCTGAATAACGAAATCATTCAAGTCTTCATCTCCACAATCAAATGCGGTTACACATTCCATACCTGCCAAACTATGCACAGTATACCTAGTTTGAAACTCTTCCTCTGTCATACGCCATTCTTTTTAACCTTGAAATACACTCATGACTGCATGATAATGCTTCATTCTTTCTTCATATTGCTCCTTACTTTCCTTTGGTGGATTTTTCATTCTTGCCTCAAACTTGCGAGCATCACCACCATAAAGAATCGGAGTTTCTCTAATTGGTCTTGCCATAATACATTCCTCCTTGAGTTTATTAATTAATAATCTTTAATAGGTATTATTCTTATATATAACTGAATTGTTATTTACCTAATCCGCTTCAAAATTACAAAAAGTTTGGGAGATAATAGCTTTTTTTAGAGAAAACTTTTGGTTTTGTACGTAAATTCCTAGTTTTTATGGTTATTCTGCGTTTCTATGAATATAAAAACAGCGAAAGATGACATCCAAGGATGCCATCTTTCACCTCTCTCCCCACCTACTCTATCCTGATAACCACTTCGCCCCCGCGTCTCAGCACCTTGTTTACACGGTCGAAGAGCTGGAGGAAGAGTTCCTGGCTTCTGAGGACGAAGCCGGGAGGACAGGCCTCGCCGATGAGGATGCCGCCCTGGCGGAGACGGAACGGACCATTGCCCGGCTGGAGCATGGGGCACGAAAGGGCATGAAGCTCATCCAGGCGCCCGAACCTATGATGCTTGCGCTCCAGGCGACAGCGCTCGCAGATTTCGGGGAGAGGAAGAGGCGAACAGCCCACCCCTGATGAAGCATCAGAAGAAGAGGAAGCCTCCTTCTTCACCGCCTCCAAGAACATCATCTTGCGGGCGAAACTGCGGCATTTAGCCACCACTACGCGATATTCACCAGGCTCCAGGCAGCCCCCCTCGCGCTCTACTGTATCGCAAATATGCTCGTGGTCAACAACGCCACCCTTGCGATCTGCTATTTCCTGACTGAGGCGACCCACTACGGCGCCACGAACTGTACGAAAACGATTTAATACTAATTTCATCATAACAGACAATAACCGATAAAAATAACAAACAATATCTACCCCAAAAGCTATTGAGAAAACATTTGAAATTCACATTCACTTTCACATTTTCTGAACGTAAGAGGACTGATAATAATCAGATAAATCCTTGCATCCTTCGGGCAACTGATGATACACCAACTGCGGAAACATCTCCTTCAATTTCATATAGAGACTAATGCCAGGCTTATCCTGATCTGGCCACATGTGAAGATTTCTTCCCGACAAAAGACTGCGACATTCTTCATTACAAAGTGTAGCACTGGGTATTGCTATCGCCTTATAACCCATAGACATAGCACTCCAACAGTCGGTACATCCCTCAGTAATAACCAAAGGTTCATTATCAGCTACTTGGGGCAAAATCTGCATCCCGTATACCATAGGTTTGCTGCCAGGTGCAAATTTAAACCGGGGCTTCTCCTTAGATTTATCCCCCAGAAATCTGCTCTGTACCGTTAGCAATCTTCCATCCACCCCATAGTAAGGTATGAGCAGGGAAGGCCCATCAAAAAACTTACCACCAAAGCGATAGCCAGCGATAGAAAAATCTGTACTTACCACTCTGCACCAATAGATGTATTCGGGGCGCAGCTTTCGCTGTTCGAAAAGGAAATCCCTTGCCGTCTCGGTGAGTTTCTTTCCCTCAAGCATTCTCATGAGATAATCTACATCCGGCTGATGCTGGAATGGTCCTCTAAGGTTGATTCTGTCCGTATCGCATTCCGTTTTCTGCTGCCTGTCCGTATCGCATTCCGTTTTCTGCTGCCTGTCCGTATCGCATTCCGTTTTCTGCTGCCCGACCGTACCCCTTGCTGGCTGTCGGCCATTCCCCACAACAATACCGAAGTTTCTTCCCAACCATTGGCAGGCTTCGGTAAAAGAGAGATTCTCCCGCTTCATCACCAGGTCGATATTATCACCACCCCACCCGCATGCAAAACAATGGCAAGTATTGGTTGATGGCCAGAAATGCAAGCTCGGATTAGAATCGTTATGACTGATACAGAGCGCATTGCGATGACGCAAGCCTATTCCCAAAGCATCAGCCACCACCAGTATATTGATGCCTCTAAGTTTAGAGAGCGTGATTGAATCTATATATTCTGCCATATAATAATTGATTTTTTAATACGTGAAAATCTATTTATCAGGAATATCATCATCAGCTGCATGGGTAGTTTTCTGCTGCGTTTTTCTAAGCACTTTCTTGTTCTCACCCTTTTTAGGCTTCTCGAGCCATCCCCATCTGCGCCAGTTGCATACCATGTTGCGGGCAGGGGTCTTGAGCCCCTTCTGCGTCAGAAATTCCTCCAGGAACTGATAAGAAAATTCCTGTGGCAACTCGCTGAAATAGTCTACTGTATGATAAGGCTCTCCTTCACCCTCGGCAGAAATCTGCTCGAAAGCCTTGCCCCACCGCTGCAACATATTACGCAAGATGTGGTCGGCACAAGCCAGATAGGTCTGCCTAACCAGTTTCCGGATTTCCTTCTCGCTTTTCTTCCCCTCAACCTTGTATAGCACTTGCATGAGGGCAGCGATGCGGAAGGCTGAAACCGAACTGCGCTTGTAGAAGACATCCATCGACTTGGACATGGTTTTCACCACCTGCTGGCGGCAGTCGTTACACCATTTTACCACCGTCTTGTAGAGCCAGCTCATATCTTCCTCTATCTCCTGATGGAATTTTCCATCTTCCTCATAGCACAACCCGAAGAGCTTATCCAACGTATTCTCCAGCTCCTTACGCTGCATATCGGTCAACGCCTGAAACTGAGGCGGATTGTCGCCCAGATGACTGATGAGCGGGCATAAAATAGTACGAGTAACCGAACCGCCCTCAATGGCAGCCTTGTTCATATATCTGCTCACCGCACTCTGGGTGCCGCAGAAAACGAACGACAGCAAGGCATCTACCATGGCACTATAGCTGGTTTCGCTCATGAAATCCTGACCATAGACGCTGCCCAGATCGTATGCCGTCTTGATAACCTGCGAGAGGTCGGCAAACTGGCGCTTGGCAGAATGCACGATGGCAGAAATCTCATCGGCAAATTCGAAGAGCGTCTTCGGAGCACCATAGAGCTTGACTGCAGCATCGCATCGCTTGATGAACATGGTGAGCGATACGGTTTCGGGCAGGATGGTGATGTCGGTCTTCGGTTCGGGTGGCAGCTTGCCATCCTTCTTTCCCTGGCGTCGCTTCAGGGCAGCATACTCCTGCTCCTTGGCTCTCATTTCGCTGTCGCGCTCGATGAAAGGTTTCATCAGGGTACGCATGATGTATCTGGCAAACGACTTTCCGCTCGACTGCTCGCCCTCTACGATGACCTGCAGCACGATGGCCGATTTTTCTCCCTGATTATCATACACATACTGTATTCTGACACGTGTAAGATAAACGCTGAGCATGGCAGCAGCCACCACCAGCGTAGGATACTTGAGTTCAGAAGGCGAAGTGATCATCCATTCTCTGATGCCCGACGGATAATCCTTATCGGCAATCAGGTGATGCATGGGCATCTCTTCATTCTCTTCAGCCTGTTCAGCCAGCTTTTTTCCTATCAACCCAGATGCCAGCTTTGCTCCTTTCAACCCAGATGATACCATGTTATTGATTCCGCCCTTGGTATCCTCAGGCTTTGCCACTGGATTAGTCTGAGACGCTTCCTGTGGAGGTATTTTCTTTCCTTTTTCCATAATCCCAATCATTGATTATTTCTGTATGCAAAAGTAAGGAAAAAAAGCCTCCCCGGCAATAGGCGTCCTGCCGGTTCGCCTCCTACTAAGCCTCATCGCCGGCAACTAAGCCTTCCGCTAAGCCTCCAGCTCATCTGAAGGCATAAAAAAAGCACTTTCTGCTTGCAAACGAAGCAAAAAGTGCTGATACTATATTATTTCTAAAAAGAACGCCTAAAAAAGCAAGAGATAGCAGAATGATGCTTTTATTTTGAGTTTCAAGTGGTTGTGACTGTCGTTGGCTTTAAGTGGCATAGACGAGGGAAAGCGAAAAACGCAGATTGGAGAAACAGAAACGCTTTCAAATCATTACCTCGCAGAAACGCCCTAATAAGCATTTTTAACGGTGGCGGTTCAATCTTCTCCATTCTGCGTAAGTTTTGGTTTTGCCATGCAGCTCTCATAGTTTAATTTTGCACCGAACAAAAAAGTAAGAATTATGAGATGCACTTTCAAGACAGTCTTCTATGTAAATGGAAGCAAGGAGAGAAACGGAAATGTCCCTATCATGGGACGAGTGACAATCAACGGAACTATCGCACAGTTCAGTTGCAAGCAGAGCGTTACCAAGGCTATCTGGGATGCCAAGGGCAACAGAGCCATAGGCAAGAGCAAGGAAGCCAAGGAGGTGAATTTATTGACAGCCATTGTCCTGCAACTCTACGGAGGAACAAATACTTTTAGCTAAGAATGGTCGCATCTTTGACGCTTCGGTTATTTGTGGTCGTATTGACTTATTGACGTACAGATTCACTGTCGTATGGAAGTACAGTTGCAATTTGATCAAGAAGTATCCATACAAAGAAATGTGTAAACATATATGCATTGATGCCATACGTTTTACATTTTTATCGTATGACATATAAAACGTATGACATGCAGGAATACATTTTTGTTCATCCCGAGGAATGATATTCAAGGGAAACTTATTCATCGGGATTTTTCGTTTTTCATCCTTTAGTGGCGAGAAAATGAGCCTGTCCTTGGAGGCTTTGCGCCTCCAGCCACGGGGCGAACCACCGCAGTGTTTTCAATGGTATTAGATTTATTCTTCCCAAAACATTGTGTCCATAAAGACACAGCAAGGTATGTTTTGAGTAACTCCAAACCTTTTGGGTTACTCTCCAAGATTCTTGTCCTAATTTGGAAAATCTGCTTCGAAATCACTCATTTATTAAACATGTCATATAAATTGAGACACCTTAGCCGTAATTTTGCAGCCGAAATAAAAAATAATTGTATTATGACATTAAAAGAATTACTCGACTCGCTTTCGTTTGACGAAATTGCACCTTTCCTCATAAGGCATTATCATACGATTATGCGCCAGGAGATTTGGTTACTGAAATCGCAGCTTGCTGCTTGTGGCATACATCATTTTTGGGCTACTTACCCTACCAGCGTGAAGAATCTTTCAGAAAAATCACCACAGATAATCTGAAGTTAATATGCACTGCAAAATTCTATAAGAATAAGTTTTCTTAGATTATTCCATCAAAACGGGAAATGATGCAGATTCCTTCTTTCCGCAACGAGATAAGGAGCGATTACGAATAAAAAAATGACTTCAAACACAATATTGAAGAGTATAGAACGTTTTCCATATAAAAAGATTCAAAATATGACTGCATTGGAGAAATATATTTGGATAGTAAGAACACTCTATAACAAAGGAGATAGAGGGTTGTCGCTGAAAGAACTCAACGACAAGTGGATACATGACGAGAACATCAGCAATGGAGAGCCTTTGCCACGGCAAACCTTCGACCGGTGGAAAGGAAACATTCTGATGATGCTCGGCGTGAACATTGAATGCCGGTTAAAAGGTGGTTATCGCTATTACATCTCCAACCCTGAATGTTTGAGTGAAGGTGGGCTGGTCCGTTGGCTACTGGATACGTATTCTACAGCAAATACCTTGTCGCAAAGCATTCAGTTGAAAGACAGAATTCTTGTTGAAGAAATACCATCCAACCGTAACTACTTGACAGACATCATAGAGGCGATGAAGAACAACCATGTGGTGACGCTGACATACAAGAGTTTTATACATGGCTCCTCTCATACGTTTTCTGTAGAACCTTACAGCCTAAAGATGTTCCAAAAAAGATGGTATTTATTGGCGAAGAATCTCGTTGATAACAATCTGCGTATCTATGGGCTTGACCGTTTGGAAAATTTTGAGGAAACCAAAGAACATTTCACGATGCCCAAGAATTTTGATGCAAACACCTATTTTTCCTCATTCTATGGAATAGTAACAGACGAGACCATCCCATTGCAACGCATTGTGGTTCGGGCAAATAGGCAACATCAGCATTATCTTCGTTCTCTGCCATTGCATCCTACGCAGAAAGAGATATTCACCTGCAAGGACTACGCAGACTTCGAACTGACATTGCGTCCTACCTATGATTTCATTATGGAACTGTTACATTTTGGAAATATGATAGAGGTATTGGAACCACAATCCCTACGACAGACCATGAAAGGTTGGGTAAGTGACTTGTGGGAGTTATATGAAAACGACTAACGAAATATAGATTATGGAAAGATTTGATATTAACAAAGAACTCAAAAACTTAGAAGGACTGTCTGTCAGAGCTAAATGCTCTGCATTGGATGACCTATGCTGTACACTAAGAGAAGCCATATCAGATATCAGTAATGCCAAAAATGAGATTTTGGAAGAATACGAGCGTTCTTGCCGAAAGAAATTCATCGATGAGATCAATTCAGATATTAAAGCAAACTACGATGGCAGAATACCCTACGTGGACAATTACGGATATCAAGTTAGCTACGATGGGATTCCCACGTATATCAACTTCTCATGTATAGAAGGAGAATGGTATATCTATTTTACTATATTGGAAGGTAGCCTGAAGCCTGTAAAAGAACTTGTCATAAGAATGGGAGGTGATTCCGAATCCCTGGAGCTACGTGCTTCAGAAGAAAACCTTGTTTGGAAATTCCTGTACGCTTTATACTCTACAGATGACTATACCCGAAAAGAAGTTATCTTCAAGTTCGGTGACCAGGCTAATACTGTCAATTCAGAAAACTGGAAAACAATACCATTAGAAACCATGGATTCAAGAACAGATTGGGTTGTAATTCTGACTGATGACGCAGAAGCTTATCTCAATGAAATAAATGCGATAGTCACAAAAATGAAACACCCTATAACTTGTTTTGTGATAGATTTGCATCCATGTGCCAATTACAAGCATTTACAAAAACTATGGGACAATTATATAATGACCGACAGAGAGTCTGTAGAAGTACTTCTTCGCTTTATACATCATCACCTGGTTAATATGAGCATGATAAGTTTTACGATACAAGATTTTAGAGTATGTAGTGTTCCCTATCCTTTTGTAAAGGCTGTATCTGCTGACATTGTAAAGGATGCTCCTATTGACCCAAATGCACAAGCCATGTGTTATGGTCTATGCTTCGAACAAGCCTGTGAACTTGGAACTTCTTACATGAACGCCTTTGGAAAAGCTCTTGACGAAATTGGTGAGGGCAAGTCTGTGCCATGGTCTATACAGAACTCGTCAGACAATGTCATCGAGGCAATATTCTTTTATGAACGTAAATTTTAATTTAATACATTTTCATCATGAACAATTTAACAAAACAACTGGCTAACTTATATGAGCCAAAGTGGAATGAACTGAAACAACAGTTGGATGCTAAAGGCATCAAGGTACAAGCACCTTTTATGCTGGGTGTAGCATTGGAACATAACAACCAAGGAGGTTATGTTGACGAAAGTTGGTGGACTGATGCCGACTTGAAAGTTATGGTGTTCGGGCAGGAGCCTCTCAATTGGCCTATGCCAATATTGGATGATGGCTCCCAAGTACAGTCTGATGATTTCGTAGAACTATACCAACGTTTTTATTCTGACAACTATAAAGGGGAATATTTCCTTACAGATTCTGACAACCACTTGGCTAAGAATAAGTTCTTCAGCATGGGATTCAATGGTATCATGTCGGGTATCAAAGACTTCGTTCTCGGCGAACAGTATTCCGACAAGAAAGTAGCATACCTTTGGAACAACATTTCAAAGTTGTCTGTAGGTGGACGCAATGGAGTTTGTAAAGAAATACATGAGTTAGAGGAGAAATACTTTCATGTCATCCCACAAGAGATAGAGATCTTGAAGCCCGATGTTCTCGTTTTCTTGACTGGTCCTGGCCAAAACACCTATTACAGCTACATCAAAGAGAACTTCAACGTAAAGGGTTCGCCAATGCCTTTGGCAGGAAATGATATTGACGCAGTGGCAAAACTTGATATTGAAGGCATCAGCCTTGCTTACAAGACCTATCATCCTACAGCGACCAAGGATGGAGACAGAGGCATCACAGATGCCGAGAAGTGGAAGTATTATCATGCCATTTTAGATGACATGAAGGAACATATCCATGATATTTTTCTAAAAGGCAAATAAATCAACTTATGGGAATTGCGACATTTAATAGCATATTGCACCATATGCGGAATAGAAACGCTGATAGTACGGATGATGACATCTTTGAAGATGAACTCCATAATACTATACGTAGGCTGAACTTTGCAGAAGAACAGAATGAAGCCAAGGCTATTCTGTCCGACCTCCAGTCTATGGCAGAAATTCAAAAAAACTGCCTCGTGGAGTATGTTCTTTTGGATTTTGTCATGGGGAAAGGGTGCACGGAATGTTCGAAAGCTGTTTGCGAAGATGCTTTTGGCAAACATCCTACGTTTGCCGACATGATGCGCCATCCTTGGTTCAAGCACCTGATGAGTCATCCTGTAGCAACAGAGCCCTACAGTCCGCTTCCTCCTATAGTACGTAATGATGCCTACTACTGGCGCAATTTCCATTTTCCTCTGTTCTACCATCTTCAGGAAGGTAACAGTTTGGCTTTGGAAGTGTTGGAGCATCTTGCGGCTAAAGGCGACATTCTTTCCATGGAGCGTGTGTCACTTTACTACTTCGATAAATGCCAATTTTCCAAGGCGTTTCTTTTATTTAAAGCTTTGCATGAGAAAATGCAGACAACCGAATGGTATGATTGGGCGATTAAGCAACAAATCACCTACAAACTCGCTCATCTATATACCTATGGAGAAGGTGTAGAGCAAAATCTCGACAAAGCGGCACAATACTACAAAGAACTTGAAAATGGCTACAACTGGGGAAACAGAGCCCAATACCAGTTGGGAAGGATGGCTGAGCAAAGGCATAACTACCTGGAGGCGATGTATTACTATCGTAAAAATATAGATTGTAGCGAGTATGGCAAGTACAGCTTCTACAGGGGAGATAAGCCGAAAGACTTGTTTCCACTTCGATTGGAGATTGCTTTTAGACAGATGAAGAAGAAACTCAACACCATAGTTGACTGCTTGACACTTGCAACCTGCCAGAAGTGCAACGATATGATCCTTCAGCTAAAGGTCATGATGAATGCAACTGTCATGATTGATTGGGGTGACGGAGCAGCAGAATCCAAAAAATGGAAAGTAGACGACTGGGGAGAGGTAAGGCATTCCTATCAATCGCCAGGCCACTACCCTATCACCATCAAAACAGACGAGGAGAACGTATTGACGGGATTCCATATTGTTTCTCACAAGGCAATATGCTCAATAGACGTTTCCGGCTGTAAGGGATTGACGCATCTATTGTGCCCAAATCAAATGTTGAAGCAATTGCTTTTAAACAGGCAAGAATATCTCTCAGTGCTAGATGTTCATGGTAACAGGCTACAAAGTATCAACCTCAGAAGCAACCGGTTGCTTACAATCGTTGATTGTTCTAACAATCCGTTGCAAAAGATAGAAGCAGTGAAGCATCCTCCATTCAGTTTAATGTGCATAAGAAAAACAAGGCTGGGAACTAAAGCAAAAAGGAGATTTCATGAAATCGTTCGTTTGAATGCAGGTCGATTATTGAGTGAGGGCTTTGTTAACCAATTGACAGAGCCGCTTTTGCCTACGTTGCTGTTTTATATAAAGAACAGCACTTGGGAAGATGTCTTGGCATGCTTGCAACAGGAAAACGAAGATTCAAAGGTAAATAATAACTTCACGGTATTGCACAGAGCCTATGCCTTGCTTAAAGCATATCGTCACGTCACTCCGTGCCCATACAAAAATGGTTTTATGTGGACCTCGGGGACTTTTGCCGTTATTGCACATAAGTTTAAATCCAAAAGAACGGGGCAAATAGTAGAATGTGAGGCTTCCGAAGAAGAATTCTATTTGTATGAACGCCCTTGGAGTATGATTCTTGGAACACCAGTAAAAGCATGGGACAATCGTTTGCCATTCATGATGCTTCCACAACATCCAAATGCCTACTATGCAGCCATGTGTTTATATGATATGGTGGACAATAACACTGAAATGAAGAAACATAAAATTCCTAAGATCACTTATGGAAAAGAAAGTTGCTAAAATAATTTTTCTTGACTTTGATGGTGTTCTGAATACAGAATACCATCAAAGACAATTACAGTTTGAAGGAAAAATATGGCAAGACAAGCACGGTGCCAGCTTTGATCCCGAAGCCGTAAAACAGCTGCAAGCCATAGTCGATAAGACTCATGCAGACATAGTAATAGAATCCTCATGGAAATATCTTGGCTTGGAGGCTATGCAGGAAATGTGGCAAGACAGACAACTGCCAGGAAGAGTAATTGACATTACTCCTTCTGTTGTCAGTGATAGCCTGTTGCTTTCTGCAGATTTGGAGCAAATCTCCCCATCTGCACTTCATTGTAAAGGTGCAGAAATAGCCTCATGGCTTTATGATAACAATATACAAGATACCCCGTATGCCATTATTGATGATGAGTATGTTATCTTGGAATCTCAACTTCCACATCTCGTATTGACAAATCCTTACGATGGGCTTACCGAAGAATTGGCAATGAGAGCCATCAACATATTGAATCAACAATAAAACTTTCAAGGAATTTTAATTTAGTTCTAACCTGTCATAAATAATGGGGCACCATAGCCATACCTTTGCACCCAATAGCGTAATTAAAGTTTCAAAGATATGACTAATGATAAATCAAACAAAGAGTTGGATAAATCTACTTTGCGTATTACTCCATTCAATATGATACTTCGTCAGATTCTTGTTGTTAATGCTTACGGAGACAAAAGCCTTCGCGATGAAATACTCCTCCAAGATGAACTGTTCTACAACACCGTCAGTCAGTTGAACTTTTCAAAGGATTCAAGCGAAGTGAGACAGCTGTTGTCCTATCTTCTCGAATCGACAGGAGAGCCTGATAGTTATCTGGTGGAGGAGATTCTGCTGGACTTTGTGATAGGAAAGGGATGCACAGAATGTTCAAGGACTGTCTGCGAAAACATCTTTGGCAAGCATCCTACGTTTGCCGACATGATGCGCCATCCTTGGTTTGAACACTTGATGAATCATCCTGCACAAACCGAACCCTACAATCCGCTTCCTCCATTTGTTCGCAATGACGCTTTCTACTGGCGCAATTTCCATTTTCCTCTGTTCTACCATCTTCAGGAAGGTAACAGTTTGGCTTTGGAAGTATTGGATTATCTTGCGACAAAAGGCGACATTCCTTCCATGGAACGTGTGTCACTTTACTACTTCGATAAATGTCAATTTTCCAAGGCGTTTCTTTTATTTAAAGCTTTGCATGAGAAAATGCAGACAACCGAATGGTATGATTGGGCGATTAAGCAAGAAATCACTGCCAAACTCGCTCGTCTATATACCTATGGATTAGGTGTAGAGCAAAATCTCGACAAAGGGGCTCAATACTACAAAGAGCTTGAAAATGGCTACGACTGGGGAGAGAAAGCAGAATACCAGTTAGGATGGTTGGCTGAGCGAAGGCATAACTATATAGAAGCGATGTGGTACTATAGGAAAAATATTGATAGACACGGGTATGGCAAGTATAGCTTCTACAGGAGAGATAAAGACTTGTTTCCACTTCGATTGGAGATTGCTTTTAGACAGATGAAGAAGAAGCTCAACCCTATAGTTGACTGTCTGACACTTGCGACTTGCCCAAAATGTAACGACATGGTTCTTCAGTTGAAGGTCATGATGAATGCAATAGTCACAATTGATTGGGGTGATGGTGAAACTGAATCAGTAAAATGGAAAGTGGATGACTGGGGACAGGTAAGACATTCATATCAATCGCCAGGCTATTACTGTATTACAATAAAAACAGACGAGGAGAACGTATTGACGGGATTCCATATTGTTTCTCACAAGGCAATATGCTCAATAGATGTTTCCGGCTGTAAGGGATTGACGCATCTATTGTGTCCAAATCAAATGTTGAAACAAATGTCTTTAAGCACGACTGAATATCTCTCTGTGCTTGATGTACATGGAAATAGGCTGCAAAGAATCAACCTCAGAAAGAATCCGTTGCTTACAATCGTTGATTGTTCTAACAATCCGTTGCAAAAGATAGAAGCAGTGAAGCATCCTCCATTCAGTTTAATGTGCATAAGAAAAACAAGGCTGGGAACTAAAGCAAAAAGGAGATTTCATGAAATCGTTCGTTTGAATGCAGGTCGATTATTGAGTGAGGGCTTTGTTAACCAATTGACAGAGCCGCTTTTGCCTACGTTGCTGTTTTATATAAAGAACAGCACTTGGGAAGATGTCTTGGCATGCTTGCAACAGGAAAACGAAGATTCAAAGGTAAATAATAACTTCACGGTATTGCACAGAGTCTATGCCTTGCTTAAAGCATATCGTCACGTCACTCCGTGCCCATACAAAAATGGTTTTATGTGGGTGCGAGGAACATGGGTATTTATTGCACATAAGTTTAAAACCAAAAGGACGGGGCAAATAGTAGAAAGTAGTCAGGCTCTCGAACAAGAGTTCTATTTGTATGAACGCCCTTGGAGTATGATTCTTGGAACACCAGTAAAAGCATGGGACAATCGCCTGCCTTTCATGATGCTTCCACAACATCCAAATGCCTACTATGCAGCCATGTGCTTATATAATATGGTGAACAATGAAAAAGAAATGAAGAAACATAAAATTCCAAAGATCGTTTATGGCAAAGAAACTTTCTAAAATCATCTTTCTTGACTTTGATGGTGTTCTGAATACAGAATACCATCAAAGACAATTACAGTTTGAAGGAAAAATATGGTAAGACAGGCACGGTGCAATGAGAGCCATCAACATATTGAATCAACAATAAAACTTTCAAGGAATTTTAATTTAGTTCTAACCTGTCATAAATTATGGGGCACCATAGCCATACCTTTGCACCCAATAGCGTAATTAAATTTTCAAAGATATGGCAAATGATAAGTTAAACAAAGAGTTGGTTTCTCGTATGATGGACGATGCTGCATGGAAAGAACTCTCCAAAGACTTTCCATGGACAGAACTGTTGCTTGAGAAGTATATGAACTATGTGGACTGGAAAGAAATTTCAAGAAACTACAATGTAGTGTGGACCAAAAGCCTACTTGAAAAATTCAAGCACAGACTTGACTGGCACGAATTGACATCAAACAGTAGTACACTATTGTTTACAGAAGACAACATAGAGACATTTAAGGATTGTTGGGATTGGGAAGTGCTATCAGACAAGTCTTGTATCGATATGACCCACGAACTTTTAATCAAGTATGCTGACAGATGGAATTGGGCATACATAATAGATCGATATGGTGACGATTCTATTACCTACAATGAGGAATTTCTCGAAAAGTATGGAGATTATATTTCTGCATCAGAACTGGGCGGTTCTAAGCTGTGGGACAATATTATCGAACACCGCATAAAAGCGATCAAAAAGAAAATTCTGTCTTAAATTATTATTTTAGGTACCGATACACGACTATTGTCAAAGGAAAGCGGGGGTGTAATTTAAACTGTGTCAAGGCTTGTTCTTAACTTTCATTCCCACTCCCTGCTGGGGGCATGCCCCCAGCAGGGAAGCCTTTTCGGCTGCAAAGTTACATAATTT
>NZ_JBQKLN010000064.1:0-15594 GCF_052116205.1 Prevotella sp. Sow4_E9_plate
GGCTCTCAAGATCTTTACTACTTATTGCCATACTTATAACATTTAATGTTTAACATGGCGCAAAGGTAGCACTTATTGTTCAAACCGCCAAAATAGGGGTTGGATGCTTACGCTATATCAAAAGAAATTAATCGTTGCATATTTTTATATAAAACAAACTTTACTCTAATGCTTTTTTCATATACACTTCAGAATCATCGCTTATATCATTCCAGCTCAAATCTACAGATGTACCCTTGACATTTACTTTCTTTACATTGGTCATTAGCCCATACTGTAATAACTTTACACCTAGAGGTGAGAGTATATATGTATCACCATCTTCAGACAACTTAACTGGTCTTAGTACGCCAGTAGAATTTAGTAATTCAGTATCGCCATCCTCATCATAATAAGGAGTTTGATATGAAGGCAGCTTTACCAAGTCTACGTACGGAATACGTTCCAATACAGAAGCCAATCTGAAGAAATTTTCTATAGAAATCTTATCATCAATTCTAGACCTAGTAAGATTGGCAAGTATTACTTCCTTGTTGATATTATCAAGTCTATTAACCATTCCTGTTATCAAATAACCTGCAGAATCTCTTGCTTTTTGGGCAATCTCTTCGGCAAAAATCTTACGTTCCTGTATTGGTAAATCCGCCACACCTAAGATGTACGCAGTATACTTACGAAAGAATTCACTTTCCTTGAAATTTTGCATGATTTGAATTTCCTGCGCTAAAGCACCACCAAAGATAGGAACCAAATTAACCAAAGCCTTCACTTGTTCCACCCATCCTTTTATTGATGTTAGAGGCTTTAGTTTAGTAGATTCTACTTTAGTGAAAGTTACATCTACAAAATTATTAATATTATCCGTATTCATAGTTGTACTAATTATTATATAAAAGAAAAGGTTTTTCATTAGTGCCTCTTAAAATATTTATTCCCGATACTTGTAAACACATAGTACTTCACCACATGCTAAAAGCATATAGCCTCAATCAAAGTTGTGATACAAGTTGCTACGTAGAGCATATCATTATTGTGAATGAATCTTTCTAAATGAAGCATACCTGACACTCTAAACAAGCCCTTGATATCAACAACGAATCTTAATATGGTAAGTACAAGACATGATGCCAAGATATCATTCAATACTTCTCTGAACTAAGGCCTAAAAGTAATTTATCGTTCATTTTCTTTTTTACCAATTATTGAAAGTTTATTTATTGTAGTTTCCATTACATCAAGCACCTCTGTGAGTAGTTTTGGCAGAAGTAAATTTAATCTTTTTGATTGACTATAAAAGTTTTTTCTGTTTTTTGATGTAATAAATAAACCATTCTCCATATCAGGAAACAAAATTGCAGCCTCAGAATGCCCATTTGGTCCATCATAACAGTCATAAACCATTTGCAAAAAATCAAAAGAACCATCATGCACGAGTCTATCTCTAATACTTGATACAGTATTAACACACGATGGTTTTTCAAATATAGTACCAGCTATATCAGAATTGGTTTTTCCTATACTTCCTTTCAGAACATTCCGTGAAACCATTTTGGGATATTTGGAGAAGTCCAATTTTTCATGATCACGCAATTCTACGTAAATCTTAGACAGTATATCAAATGAAGAAGCAAGGTAAAGGAATATGCTGTTAACACAGGCAAAACATATCGTATTCTGAGGACTAACAGTAACAGTTACACGTTTAAAGTCTTCCATTTTGCAGGGAGACTCACTAGGAAAATGGTTATAAAACACCCTCAACATAGATGCAATCATCTTAAAGCGGTCACATAGAGCACAGACCAACATATCGCAATCATAATAATACAACCATCTATGCACTATTTCGTCATATTTATAATAATTCATCACGAATGTTTCAAACTCTTCCTTTGTCCATCCACATTCAGCAGAATTTCCAGCATCTCTAACCCAACAAGGAACCCCTCTATAATCTCTGTCAAACTGGTCACAATCTCGAAATATTATATCTTTAAAAACATTAGACAGACCATATCTTTTATTTATAAGAGAATCGAGTTTATCATATATAGGTCGAAGAGTTTTACTATTAGAATCAAAATCCATAGCTTAATCTTTCTGTTTACTTTTACCATTTTTTCTAATGACAATCTATCATCAAAATTAACTCTATCGATATAACAAAATCTTCTGTGCTTACTAAAACTAGATAAAACCAAAAGCAACGTTACTATGCGAAATACAATTTTTCAAAATTACCAGAAGCTTTGTCCCAAATAAGATTATTTGCGATATAGTACTGACATCGTTTCTTCATTTCACTTAACAACTTCTGATCTTCTGCTATTTGAAGAATTGATTTCTTCCAAGCATTAACCTCCAAGCCATCTATAACCTTACCAGTACTTTCATCTATTAACGTTTCTGCGCCAGCAGTAGAAGTTGAAATCACAGGTGTACCAAAATACATGGATTCCATAATGACCATACCAAAGATTTCATAGCTAGAAGCTAAAAGGAATAAATCAGATGCTGCATAAATAGCAGGAAGTTCCTCTTGTTTTCTTTTTCCGAGAATAACGACATTATGAATGGAATCCTTCTTCACTTTATCCTTTACTTGAGCAAACAACGGACCTTCACCAACCAAAACCAAAGAAAAATTACCAGGCATCTCCTTCATCAAATCCAACAAAAACAAAGGATTTCTTCTTTGTTCCATAACTCCGACATAGAGCAAAATCACCTGATTCTCTAGTCCATAGCGTTTTCTGAAATCACTTTGAGTAGAACATCCTACGAATTTGCTTTCATCTAATCCAACAGGCGTGATACTAACTTCCTTATTATAGTACTTCTGTACATAAGCAGCTGCAGCTTTGGTTTTGGCACCAATAGCATTAACGTTTTTAATGACAGCCTTGCCAAATGTTCTATTAAACAAACACTCTAGCTGCTTTAAGCCAGGTTTGAGAGTTGTGTTATAAGTACCCTGAATTAAAACACAACGAATGTTTCTTTTTCTAGCCCATTTCGAAACCATATATGTCATAGACATACCCAGATCATGGACTTGAAGAACATCTGGCTTTAATTCATCCAATAACTTTTTCCAACCATGAAAAACACATATCGACTGTTTGATAGAACTATAAGTGAGATAGTAAATATCAATATGCCTATCCTCAACATCATAAATGATATGCTTTTTTGTGGGACCTCCCAATATCAAGGACAACTTATACCCTTTCTTGACAAGAGCTTTGGCTAAACCTAATTCTTGACAATTATAGGTATTAAAATCTAAGAAAGAACCAGAAGTTCTAAATATTACTATATGTTTCATATTATGTTACACTAAAACTTACCTAAAGACCAAGCTATTATAGTTCTTTACCATTATAAATATTATAATAAGAATTTCTCAGACTATCAAGCGAATAGAATGAATAATAGCTGTTATTACCAGAATTATCTATATTTTGAGTTTTATCATAAACATCAAGCATTTTTTCCGCCAAATCATTAACATCTTTTGCTTTAAAATAAGTACATAGTGTATTGTTATATTGTTTAAAGAAAGGTATGTCCGACAGCAAGACCTTCTTCTTAAAATAAAAGGCTAATGATAAGACGCCAGACATAGTGGCAGAACGATAAGGATAAATCACAAAACGAGCATTCTTAAAAAGACAGCCAACTTCTTCGTCATCAATAAACCTATTCAAGCGAATAATATTTGGTCCCATTATATGGTCATACATTCCGCCCTTTCCAGCAATTACCAATTTTACCTTATCACTCAATTTTGATTCTTCATAAGCCTTTACTAACAAATCCACCCCTTTATACTTATTGATATTTCCAAAATAAAGTAAGTAAGGAGCATGTCCTTTTAATTCAGGAACTTGCTGTTGACCATTTTCTATATCCTTTGTAATCAATGTTGGGAAAGGAGCAAAATATATACTCTTTTGAGGATACATTTCCTTTAGCATATCCACCTGCCTTTTAGATGAAGTTGTGATGTTATTAATCATCACTCTCATTTGCTTATTGCCCCACAAATAATAATTTCTAAAACAACTTTTTACGAACGATTGTTTTACCGTTTCATGAGGAGTTAAATCATGGACTGTATAAAACATCTTACTCTTGTTCTTGACACTTATCATCAATGATAGAGCTAAAGAAAAATCACCAGTTAAAAAGTGAATAACATCAGGAGACTCTGTTTCTATCAAGTCCATCATCTTACGAAAAACACGAACAGGATAGAATTTATACAACAACTTCAATGTTTTAAATGTAGGATATTCCACAAAAGTAGCATTCACATTAGAACTGATGTGTCTTTTATAAGATTTATTTCCTGAATTAACACATAAACATGAGACTTCAAATCTAGAATCATCAGCCAACGCATTTATAATGGTTGAAGCATATGGAATCATTCCTGAAGCAAATTCAGTTGCAACAAATAATACTTTTTTCTTCATGAGTGATAAAAACGTCTTTTATATACTGCATTAATCCCTACGGAAGATATCGCGTGTATATACCTTATCCTTTACATCATCCAGGCAAGCATCGTAGCGGTTGGCAATGATGGCATGGCTCTGTGCCTTGAAGGCTTCGAGGTTATTCTCTACTCGGCTACCAAAGAAGGTGCTGCCCTCTTCCAAGGTTGGCTCATAGATGACTACCTCGGCACCCTTTGCCTTGATACGCTTCATGATGCCCTGGATGGCACTCTGGCGGAAGTTATCGCTGTTTGACTTCATGGTCAGGCGATAGACACCAATCACACAGTTGTGCTCCTTGCTGGCATCATAGCTGTTGGCATCGGCATAGCTGTAATAGCCTGCCTTCTGGAGTACGGCATCAGCGATATAGTCCTTACGGGTACGGTTGCTCTCTACGATAGCCTCTATCAGGTTCTCTGGAACATCTGCATAGTTTGCCAGGAGCTGCTTGGTATCCTTTGGCAAGCAATAGCCACCATAGCCGAAGCTTGGGTTGTTGTAATGGGTACCGATTCGTGGGTCAAGACCTACGCCATCGATGATTGCCTTGGTATCGAGTCCCTTTACCTCTGCGTATGTATCCAACTCATTGAAGTAGCTTACTCGGAGTGCCAGATAGGTATTGGCAAAGAGCTTGACAGCCTCAGCTTCCTTCATACCCATGAAGAGGGTATCGATGTTTTCCTTGATGGCACCTTCCTGGAGCAAAGCGGCGAAGGTCTTGGCTGCTTCCTTCAACATCCCGACATCGGTTACTGACTTGATTGCCTCGTTCTCTTCAGCGAACTCAGGGCGCTCAATAATCTTTGGATAGCCTACGATAATGCGACTTGGGTAAAGGTTATCATAGAGTGCCTTGCTCTCACGAAGGAACTCTGGAGAGAAGAGAAGATTGAACTTCTTCACGCCCTTCTTGGCATACTTCAAATAGAGGTTGCGGGTGTAACCTACCGGGATGGTACTCTTAATGACCATCACTGCATCTGGGTTTACCTCCAGAACCAGGTCGATGACTTCTTCTACATGGGTTGTATCGAAGTAGTTCTTCACTGGGTCGTAGTTGGTTGGTGCTGCAATCACTACGAAGTCTGCATCCTTATAGGCTGACTTGCCATCAAGGGTTGCCACGAGGTTCAATGGCTTTTCTGCCAAATACTTTTCGATGTAATCGTCCTGGATTGGAGAAATCTTATTGTTGAGTTTCTCCACCTTCTCTGGGATTACATCTACTGCTGTTACATGATGGTGCTGAGATAACAGGGTTGCTATACTCAGACCTACGTAGCCTGTTCCAGCTACTGCTACTTTTATATCTTTAAAATCATTCATCATGAATAAATATGTTTTTTATGTTCTTATGGTTCTTATTATTAAATATTTGATTAAATTACTTTCCAAACTCCTTAATCCTCTGTTCCTCCTTCAAAGAACAAACAAGCAGCTGTCCATTCTTCTCGGCTACGATATAGCCATCCAAGCCTTGAACTACCACCTTGTTTTCATCGGCAGCATGGACCACGCAGTTCTTGCATTCATACAATCGAATGTCTTTGCCTACCTTGGCATTGCCAGCCTCATCTTGTGGGAGCAAGGTACGAAGGCTGCCCCAGCTGCCTAAGTCGCTCCAGCCGAACTCGGCAGGCAGTGTAATGATATCTTTTGATTTCTCCATTATAGCATAGTCGATGCTGATCTTCTCGCAAGTTGGGAAGAGTTTGCCACTACCAACATGTTTTTGACAGGACAGATTGGCTTCAATCTATCTACTTTCAATTGAATGAGGGAACGTCCGACTCCCATCACATCTATGAATTGCTTTGGGTAATCGGGGGTTGACATTGGTCAGAAGCGGCTGCCAATGCCACCGGCCATAATTATTACCTGAATATCGTTGCTCATATTATTAAAAAATCTAGCAAATAAGGATAAAATCAAGAATCATTCAGTTGTCATACCGAGCAATCTTTACTTTTCTTCATCCACAGCTTTACGCAAGGCGTCTATAAAGCCACGACCATAAGTTAAATCAGGCTCCATCATGTTTCCTTCCCCCCATTCATTCCATGACTTCAAGAAAATTAACTGTTCTTGCTCAGGCTTATTTTTTACAGCTTCTAAAGCATGCTTGGCATTTTCATAGAAATACTCAGGCTTCACATTGACGAAGAAAGTTCCGTTCCATCCACTTCTTGGCGTATGATCCCACTGAGGAATAATGCAAGGAATAACGTCTCTAGACTTGTCCTCCTCTGTTACCAAAAATGGAAGATACTTCTTATAATCTGTCATAAATGGAGGACGATGAGTTATAAAACCTCTCACATTTTGCAAAACACGTTGAATACCACGGCCAGCGCGTCCCATTTTTTGAAGCGCATTGCTAGTAATTCCACCTAGACGCTGATAACTAACTGCATTATAACCCATAGCAAGCAACGATTCTTTCGTTATGCTAGGATGTACAATATTTGCCACCAAATACAAATCTGGGAATCCAGCTTCTTTCGTCCATTTACGGAAATTATCCAAATACTCTTGTGGAACATCCTTAGGAGCAAAGATGTAAAGAAGAGGAGCTCCATTCACCTTGATATATCTTTTATCCTTAAACGCCTTTAACAAGAAAGCAAAATGCATCATCTCATCTTCCATGCCTGGATAAGTTTGTTCCATCAGCAACTTATTGGTAGAAGTACCATCACTATTCCAGTTCTTTGCATACCAGCTGTGGTTAGCCCAACCTAAGCAGAATGGAAAATCAGGTTTACCCGACTCCAATACTTCATCAAAAATATCTGCAATCAATCTCTTGCCATTACCGAACCAATAATGCCAATAGCAGAAGCCTTCCACACCTGCCTCCCTTGCCAGCTGCGCCTGCTGTTCACGAACGATAGGCAAACGAAGGTCGTAATAACCCAATTCTGTAGGAACTCGAGGCTGATTATGTCCCTTAAACAAAGGCTTAGCCTTGCCTACATTTGTCCATTCAGTAAAGCCCTTTCCCCACCATTCATCATTTTCTTTGAAAGGATGAAACTGGGGAAGATAAAATGCTAAAATTCTTGGTTTCATATTGATATCAATATATTTTGTTATTTTTCTTTATTGTTTACTATTTACTATGTCTTTATAGCACATCAACAACTGTATAAGGATGCTATCAGGATTATGTCTCTCTAATGCATGCTGACGAGAATGCTCTGAATAAGATTTCATTCTATCCTTATCTTTTGCCAATTCCACAATAGCATTGGCTATCTGCCATGGATCATTAGCAGGAAGCAAATCGCCTTCAATACCATTACGAACCAATGTTGCGATACCTCCTACCATCGTTGATATGATAGGCATACCAATCATCTGCGCTTCACAAATAGAATTTGGACTATTCTCTATATATGCAGTATGAACATACATGGTAGATTGACACATTTCATCAATTAATCTCTCTGGAGTACAGAATCCCAAAAACAGGATGTTGTTCTCTGCATACTTCAACTTCTCTTTAGACTCTACTATTTGTTTTAGTTCCTCACCCAAGCTGCCGGCTACATGCCATTCGAAATCAACTCCAGCCTCTTTCAATACATGAGCTGTCTTAAGCATCACATCAACTCCTTTCCAAAAAGAGGAACACCCTGTAGTTAGCAATCTTATTTTTGCATTAGCAGACGGAACATTCCATAATTTCTTGGAATGAAGAAATTCAGGCCGCAAAGCCTCTTCTACATGATGATATGTTGCGCCTTTAGTTAGCATATTAACCAAAGCCTTATCCCAACATGTTCTACCCATAAAATGGTGAACAGTTTTCCAAATTCGACGTTCCATCTCAAGACGCGATTTATCCTTATTAAATACCATAAAACGATGCCAATCTTTACGAAAGTTCAGGCCAGCAGCCTTTACCATAGTATAACCATTATATTTAGGAGGATAAAGCGCATTATCATAAGGAATAATACTACCCTGGATATGAACAACTAACGGAATCTCTGTGTATTGAGTTAACAAACCAAAAGGCCACTCATTTCCAAATACATGAATTATATCTGGATTGTATTGCTCAATTACCTTTCTTCCTTGTTCTATTACCTTTCGCTCGTTAATACTCCAAGTATGTTGCCCCATTTTACGTTCCCAAAATGAATATTGGGTAATCATCGGAATATAAGTGACACCATCAATAACCTTCACATCAGCAGGCACTTGACTTTCAAAGGCTATGTAAAGTTCTATGTCTTTACAAGTCGCAACTATATTCTCCAAGGCATCCTGCCATCCTAAAGTCACTTGACCTGTATTACGATACCGTGAAGGAGTAGATATTTCAAACCAAAGTACTTTCATTTATTTATTTGAAATTTCGTTCTTGTTAACTGATTTATCTTCCAATAAGATAAATGTATAAAATAATATGAGATATTTCATATAGCCATACTCACCAGTAATAACAGAATAAGCTAAATAATATGCGGTAAGCGTGATGGCTAAAATAACAATCTCTTTTTTCTTAGAAATCTTTGCGGTATTTTTGAATAATTTTATCAAGAAAATGCCCCAAATAATAATTCCTATAAAACCGCTATTACAAAGTATAACATATACAAGACTCTCAAAAGCAAGAATAACTGGATGGTCACCAAAATTAGTTTTATACCAACCTACCCATGCATATCCTTTTCCAAACAACGGATTATTACGTATTTCAGCTAAGCAACCTTCCAACTGCATTAATCTCAATTCCCAAGATGAGCCAGAAACATCAGATTTCTTATCTGAAAAAATAGATTCAACATAGCTATTTAATTCAGGAACTGTAGATATGACTGCATAAACCAAGCAACCTACAATAGCTACTTGAACCATTAGCTTTACTTTATGATTAAGCAACAGAAACACTAAAACTGTTGCAAAGAATGCGCCAATAGGACTACGAATACCACAAAGGAAAATTGCAGCAATAATACCCAACAGCATAATCACCCATATATACTTTTTAAAATAATCTCTTATGGTATAAATATAGATAAAGGCCATACCTAAGAACAAGCCATACGTCATAGGATGCCCAAAGACAGATGATATTCGTCCAAACATTCGACCGCCACCAACTTCGGCATACGACTCATTCCAAACTTCACCATTGGCAGCCATAAGCACCATTTGATAAGGATTTTGACCATTTGTTGTTGTCAAAAACAAACCATAACCAAAGGCTATACAAATACTAATGACTACCGTTTTCTTTAATTGTTCCCCAAGTTTTGGATCTTTCGCAGAATAATTCCAAATGACAAATGGTAAAATCAAATATGTCATCAACTGCAAACGAAAGTCATTAAAAGCATAATCAAAAGGAACACCTTCCTGGAAAGGCATCTCCATCAACTGGGCTATAAACAAAAATAAGAATGGCGTATATGGCTTGAAACTCAATGGAACTTTATTTCCTTTTTTGTAAGACAAGAAAAAAGCAACCAATAACAGAACATTCACCATATTCCATTGTAAATTAATACCCACGTTTATATTCATATAGGGCACAAGTATCATATATGCCACATAAAGGCAGATACCCGTACGCAATTTTACGAAGAACATAAGGATAATCAAAGCTACCCAAAGTCCTTGAATTAATGATATAATTTGCATATAAGTTTATTCTAATTCATATTTCCCCAAATACCTCTTCATATCAAGGTCTTCGGAGATTTTTAATAATAACAAAATAAACAACACGAAAAGCTGCAAATAGTTATGCAAATGCTTCTCTTCAGAATAAGAAGGAGTTGTGCCGTGCGCATAGTTGTTGCGGATGGCAGGACCATTCGTAAACTTCTCGTTGTTCAAGTAATAACTGAAATAATCTCTTTCTGCGGGGGACAGAAGATGGGCATCAAACTCTATCCACCCTTTGGAAACCATATCATCAAGAAGCTCACGTTCTTTCTTTGGATATCCCCAATAAGAACATGCTCTATACTCATATAGATGTTTTAAGACTTCTATCTCTTGCATTTTCTGGCATCGCAACACTCCGTCTTCCCCCTTTGTGAGATAGCCTTTATCCAACAAACTGTCTATATAAGGCTTCTGATAGTTCTCATAGTCATCATATCTCACATCAATACCACTTACCAAAAGCTCATAATAATTCTTGAAATACGCATCCTTGCAGGGCTCTACGAAAAAGAGCATGCTCTGACTTCCAAACAGAAGATAAAAAAGATACCAAACTTCATTGTTATCTTTATTCAAGACACAATATCGACGGGTTATCAAACTTTTAGTCTGGGTAAGCTTTTGAGGAGGAGTCAATTCAACAATATCCTTATCAATTGATCCATATTCCACATAGCAGTCATACTGATGAGATACAGCATCCATCTCAATGGCAAGGCTCCTTATCTTTAAAATCTGTTCATCACTTTCTTTTGGTAAAGTCAGCGGCAGACCAGCATAACCATATTCTTCTTTCAGAAAACTCTCATAGAAATCTTTGACAACGCCTTCTAAATCTCTGTCATTTGCTTTCAAAGCCTGTTCCAAGACAAGCAATTGTAAATGTGACAAGTTTTCCCTCATACGAAACACCATATCTACATCGTATGTGTTTCGAGCATGAAAACCGACCACTTTCTCTATGGTATTCTTCTCCGCATCTTTGGATATGAGGGAGATAAAACCATATTCTTCTGTAAACTCAAATACTTGTCCACAATAATAGACAATAGTAGCATCCTTGCATTCGTCTATTACATTTTTGTTATACACGAACATGGTACGACCTTTTTCATCTACTCTGCTTTCCTTTACCGGTGCATTCTTCTCTTCAGTGAGAGCCACGCCATAACTTGTCAGATGTATGCTTCCCAATTCGAGAATAGCCTTATTCAATATCTGTTCTTTCTTTCTTGCGTCCTTGATTGTTAGAGGGTGAAGAGGAAACTCTGAACTACGCTTTGCCACAAGTACCAAATGCACATAATTGAAATTAGCTTTATCGGAATTTACATAATTGCGAATAATCGTATCTTTATCTGTGCCAGTCAAAGACTTCGGAAAATACAAGTCTCTATGTTGACTGAATCTGTCTTCCTTAACGTATTGCTCAAGCAGCCATTCTGCAGTATGATCATTTTCCTTAAGCAATGCAGTCAATAAGATTTGATTTTGCTCCACTATCCAACGATGCCCCAACAAATCTTTCAAGAGCCAGCTCTTTTCTTTCAAGATTTCACGTAATCCGTTCTCTGTTATAAGCCCCTTGATTTTGAACTGATTGATAATTTGCCAAACAGACGATTCATAGCCTCTTTCTATCTCACCAAAAATAACTGGAAGGTCGTTTGATTGCAAGTGAGAGAAATATGCAGCCACTTTCCCTTTGTATTGCTTGATTGCAGCAATCTTGTTCTCGTCCCAATCCTGCGGATACTTCCCATGCTCTATGAACTGCACGATATGATACATCTCCAAATAGTCGTTGATGCCATCGGGTTGATTGCCTTCCTCGTAGCTTCTCACAACATCAGCCATTCGTTCAATGTGCATCGGGATAGACATATCATAATCACTATAATAATGTATACGCTCTACTGTTGTCATAACCTTTGATTAAAAAATATTTTTCTTTTTATTTCACGTATATGTAAATAAAGCGACCAACATTTTCTCCTTAGGAATGGAGAAAAATATGCTATTACATACTTCGAATAGAAAATATACTTTCTAAAATCTATAATACTAGACCTTATTTTATTAAATTGAACCTTATATAGAGAATCCTCTATGGAGATATTCAATAAATAACCAGTCAATTCTATGGCATATTTCTTATAAAAATATCTCAGATCGACCTCATCCCCAAAACGCTCAGCATTTTTCACTAAAGCTTTCATTATTTTTAATTGCCAATCTATATGATCACCAACTTTATACTTTCTTAAGGCTAAGCCAGATGCTTGTCTTTCGTACATATAACTACAAACAGGAAGTACTTTTACTGAATTTGCATTATATATATATCCTAAATTAAACAAGTAATCCTCACCGCATAAAACCTGCTCATCAAATCTCAGATTAGCCATTTCAATTATGTCTTTTCTAAAAAATTTATTAACAGGTCCTCTTAAAAGAAGCCCAGGACTATCAATAAAATCAAGTATAAATCTAACTATATCTTTATTTTTATAATCATGCGACTCATAAGAATAACTATGAGGTTCTCCCCCACAATCTGAAAAAGTAAAGCCCTGCATAATTAAGTCATAATTAGCATATTTAAAAAATTGAGAATACCAATCTTCGCCTATACTGTCATCTGAATCTATAAAAGAAACCCATTCACCATTTACTTTTTCTAAACCAAGATTTCTGGCAGAACTAGGACCACCATTACTTTTATGAAAGCATCTAATGTTTTCATGTTGATTGGCAAATTGATTGCATTTTAGAAGAGAATCATCAGTACTTCCATCATCAACTAATATTAATTCAAAATCTTTGAAGGGCTGATTTAAAATAGATTCAACACATCTATTTATTTTATCACCTGCATTATAAACAGGAATAATCACACTTAATAACGGTTTATTCATAAATCATTATTTTTTATTAAAGATACGTTTCTTTAAAATACACATTATATATGCTCGTTCTGAGGCTGTACATCCAAGAGACAATATCATTATAGATGTAGAAATAACACAAGCCGCACTTATAACAAAGAAAGATGTTAAACCTTCATTAATATATTTCCCTATAAAATATGGTATGACTGGTGCCAATAACACTATTGAGCCAATTGGCAATACTACAGTCTTTATATATAACATTAGCTTCATCTCTATCTGTGGTAGCACTATTTTTAATCGTACTATTTGTGTAAATAGTTCGACTACAATATGTACCAAAAAGACATATTCTGGTCTTATGTGAAAAAATTTAAGTAATATATAAGCTATTGGGACAATCAATAATAATAAAGTTCCCTCAATTATTTGAAATCTTTTTATGTTTCCTGTAGCATGTATTGCTGTACAAATTGGATTTGACAAAGTATATAGAATACCTGTTATTAATATTAGTCTCAAAAAATTAACCGTATGTTCCGGAACGACACCAAGCCATAATGTTAAAACTGTTTTTGCTTCAAACATCAAAGGCAAAGTAATCATAAAAAGAATAAAGAAAGAAAACTTAGAACTTTTTACCAATAATTGGTGCATATAAGCCAAATTACCTTGTGCATAGCTCTTAGTGAGTTGCGGATTTACCGCCATTTGAAAGTTCGTACAAAAATTTTGGCATACGGTCTGAACCTGAACAGCAATACCGCGAGCAGCATTAACAGCTGGACCAAAAAACATATTCAATAAGATATTAATGCCTTGTGTAAATCCTATTACTGCTAAATTTCCATTCATCGTCCATCCCGCATAAACAAAAATCTCCTTAAACAGTTTAGAATTATAAGAAGGTTTCACACGAGTCTCCTCAAAATGACGATAACAATAAACTCCATACACTATACGGTCAAACAATTGAATACAAAAGAATAGTAATACATATACTATTAATTTGTCATATGGAATAACCACCAATGCATAAACTATCAATAATTTAAGAATAACATCTATTATAGAAATATATGCAAATGCAGACATTTTTTCATGTGCAATAATAGCAGCATTGTATGGAGCACTCAATACACTGAGCATGGATGACAATATAGAAAATTGATAGACCCACATAGCTGCGGTTTCCCTTTCCACAGGAATTTGTAACTTATTACTCATAAACCATAGACCTATAGTTTCACCTACAAGTAATATAATACCTGCTAAAATATAATGAATACTCTTGATATTACCAAAAGTATTTTTCATAACCCTCATATCACCCTTTCCTAAATCAAAAGTGATATACCTGGAGGATGCAGAACTAAGAGATCCTGTCATGAATCCCAGCATGGTTATAACTCCTCCCACAACATTATTTATACCAAAATCGACAATTCCTAATGTATTCAATATGACTCGGCTCGTATATAACGACACCACCATCATAAAGAGCATACGGAAGTAAAGAAGAAGCGTATTCTTCGCTATACGTTTATTATTATCTGACGCTTGAGTTGACATAATTTTCTTATCATATTAATATAGTTTCAATTCTTTTACACTATATGATATACCTGCATTGTGTTTGTTTAAACATCTCATGATAATCCCCGGCATAAGAGATAGTATCTCTTTCATCAACGGCAATAAACATCTGTATTTATCGATGTTATTATACGTAATATGGAACTCACTTTCTTTGTTATGGACTATAGCACACCGCACATCATAGATAAAAGTGGCTATTTTGGGATTTATAGAAGCCTTAGGAGTTGTTGCATCGGTAACCTGTAAATAAGGATTTTTACCATCATGTAACCAATACTTTCGGATAAAGGCTGTGACATTAGAATCTATCTTAGTAAATTTGTCTTTAAAAGATTCAATGTCATGCAAAAAAAGCTCCCTAAGTGCCGTCCTTTCATTGAAAGAAGAATTCAGACTCTTAACATGCATCAAAAAGGAGTTTTTTATATCTGATCCCTTCACGATGTCTACCATCTTTCTTCTATAACCCATATATTCCAATACTTGATACATTTTCAAAAATGCTACTAATACATCATTTGCATGATGCCATTCATTAATTACATCATAAACGTCATAATATTGAGAATAAATGACAGTACTAATAAAGCCTGTATTGATAGTAGAAACAGAACTGTTCCAATCCCATATCAAATCGCTATCTATTTCTATTTTTTCTGTTTCTAGATATTTGAGATAAGCATAAGAATATAAATCTATACCCGAGCCATTAAATTGTACGGCATCAAACAGTAAGACATACTGGTCTGGAGCATTAGATCTTATCAAATTTAACAAACCTGTCCGATGTGATTCTATCGCGAATTCAACAAGCAAGTGCAAAATTACGAAATGTTTTTATAAAAGCACTCCTTTGGTGTTGAGAAATTCAATTTCTTTCTTGGTCTCTCATTAATTTTTGCCGTAAA